>JAAZAQ010000200.1 GCA_012514225.1 Clostridiales bacterium
ACCGACAAAAGCAGCAGGGGGAGAACGCCGACAATGGCCGTGAAAAAACCTTTGCCCGGATGATAGCAGCGATCAAGGTCCTGCCCGGACGCCGGCTTGCCCGCCTGCGCGCGGCTCATCGCGATTTCGGCGAAGGCGGCGTCCCCCTCCCCTGTTTTCGAGCCTTCATGGAACATCAGGTAAAACAGCCCGGCCAGCGCGGCCAGGTTCATAATCGCGCGCAGCCAGGCGGCGTCCATGACCAGCAATTGACCCAGGAAGAAATACAGCAAGGCATACATTAGCAGATAGGCCAGCACCTTCAAGCCGCGCCGGGCGGCGAGCATGCTGACGGCTCTGCCCGTCAGGGCAGGCTTGCGCACCGCCTGAACGGTCGCGCGGGGCTTCGTCTTTTTTTGCGTGGGCTGCATGCCTTCCTTTCCTGCCTACCGGTAATCGCGGGGAACGCGGGCGGTAATCTGAAGCAGAACCTCGTAGGGAATCGTACCCAGTTCGCGGGCGATTTCATCCGCCGTGATGGCTTCCCCGCCCTGCCGCCCGATTAAAACCGCCGGGTCGCCGGGGCTGACCGGGCCCGCGTCCGTCACGTCTGCCATCGTCTGATCCATGCAGACGCGCCCGACGATGGGGCAGCGCCTGCCCCCGATGAGCACCGTGCCGCGGTTGGAGCGTAGGCGGTTGAGCCCGTCCCCGTACCCCGCGGCGATGGTCGCCAGCCGGGTGGGGCGGGTCGCGGTAAAGATGGCGCCGTAGCTGACCGTCTCGCCTGGGGCGACCGTCTTGACGTGGGTGATTTCCGCCATCCAGGAAAGCACCGGAACCAGGGGCACCGGGCTGTCCACACCGGCGTAGCCGTACAGCGCCAGCCCCGCGCGCACCATGCCGAAGCGGGCGTCCGGCCGGGACAGCAGGGCGGAAGTGCCGCTGGTATGCAGCAACAAGCCGGGCGGAAGCAGCGTAATCAGCCGATTGAACCGGGCCAGCTGACGGTCGGTCTGGGTCGGGTCCGGACTGTCCGCGCTGGCGAAATGCGTAAACCCGCCTGACAGCCGGATATCCGGGCACCCCTGAATCAGACGCAGCATTTCCAGCAGCGCCGCCTCGTCTTTGACACCGATGCGGTTCATGCCGGTATCCAGCTTGAGGTGGGCGTCCGCAAGCCGTCCCGCCCGTTTGGCGGCTTCCTGCGCGATCGTTAGATGGCCAGGCGTGAAAATGGTCAGGGTCAGCCCGTTTTCCACCGCGAGGGACGTCTCCCCGGCGTTGCTGCCGGCCAATATCAGAATCGGAAGGCGGATTCCGGCGGCGCGAAGCTGCGCCCCCTCCTCCGCCAGCGCGACGCCCAGCCAGTCCGCGCCCGCCTCCTCCGCCGCCCGGGCGACCGGCACCAACCCGTGCCCGTAGGCGTCCGCCTTGACGATGGCCATGAGGCGCGCGTCCCCAATCCTGAAACGGACGGCATGCAGGTTTGCCTTGAAATCACCCAGGCGGACGACGGCGTAGGTCTGCCTCACCTGCGCGGCTCCTTCCCTCCGCTCCCGCAAAAGCGTATCGGCCCGGCGGAAGTGGATATCGCAATTAGAACAAGGGGATTATAGCATAGC
>JAAZAQ010000023.1 GCA_012514225.1 Clostridiales bacterium
AGAACCCCCAGCACGGCAGGCTGAGGGAGCACCACCAGTTCGGCATGGAGTGCTTCGGCACCATGGAGCCCAGCGCGGACGCGGAGGTCATCCTGACCATCCTGTCGGTCCTTTCCCGCATCGGGCTAAAAAACCTGGCGGTCAAGGTCAATTCCATCGGCTGCCCCGTCTGCAGGCCGGGCTATCACGAGGCGCTGAAGGGCTTCCTGACCCTGCGCGTCGACCGGCTGTGCCCCCTGTGCCGGGACCGGCTGGAGCGAAACCCGCTGCGTGTCCTGGACTGTAAAGTGGAGGGCTGCAGGGAGGCGAGCAGGGGCGCGCCGAGCATCCTGGACTATCTGTGCGGGGAGTGCGACGCCCACTTCTCCGCCCTCCGTTCGCTCCTCAGCGCGCGGGGGCTTGACGCCCAGGTGGACGCGGGCATCGTTCGCGGGCTGGATTATTACACCAAAACCGTCTTTGAAATCATCGTGCAGACCCCGAAAGGCGAGATGACCCTTTGCGGCGGCGGACGCTACGACGGCCTGGTGGCGCAGGTCGGCGGGCCTTCCCTTCCGGGGGTGGGCTTTGGCATCGGGACGGAGCGCATCATTCTGGAAATGGGGAACCAGGGCGTATCAGCCCCGGAGCCGCGACTGACGGATGTTTTTCTGGCCAGCCTGGACGAGGCGGGGCGAAAGGCAGCCTTCGGCGCGTGCATGGACCTGCGCGCCGCGGGCTTCAAGGCGGACTGCGACCACCTGGCGCGCAGCCTGAAGTCCCAGTTCCGCTTTGCCGACAAGCTGGGCGTGCGCCTGGTCGCGATCATGGGCGGCGAGGAGCTGGCGCGCGGAATGGCCAGGTTGAAATCCATGGCGGACGGGGCGGAAATCGAAGTACCCCTGCAGGAGTTGGCGCCCGCCGTGCGGAAGCAGCTCGGAGAAAACGACAAGATAAGCGAACAGGAGGCCTGATTATGGCGGAATTTCTGGGGGATTGGCGGCGGAATTGCCGGTGCGCGGAACTGGGCGAGGGGGATGTCGGGCGTGAGGTGACCCTGATGGGCTGGGTGTCCCGCGTGCGCAACATGGGCGGCATCCTCTTCGTTTGGCTCAGGGATCGTTCCGGGCTCATCCAGGTGGTTTTCGACCATCGTCACCTGCCGGAGGACGCGTACCGGGTTGCAGAGACGCTGCGGCCGGAGTTCGTGATGGCCGTTCGCGGCGAGGTCAAGCGCCGGGACGAGCAGGCGGTCAACGCGGGCATGGCGACCGGGCGCATCGAGGTGGTGGCGAAGGAAGTTAAAATCCTCAACGAGGCTGCGACGCCGCCCATTTATACGGACGACGGCGTCAGCGAAAACGAGGCGGTCCGCCTGAAGTACCGCTACCTGGATCTGCGGCGCCCTTCCATGCAGCGCATGCTGCTGACCCGTTCAACGGTGGTCAACGCCATTAGGCGGCACATGCTGGACGAGGGGTTTGTCGAGGTGGAAACCCCCATTCTCACCAAGTCCACGCCGGAAGGCGCGCGGGACTTTCTGGTGCCCAGCCGCATTCATACCGGAAAGTTCTACGCATTGCCGCAAAGCCCGCAGATATACAAGCAATTGCTGATGCTCGCGGGGACGGACCGCTACTTTCAGATTGCCAAGTGCTTCCGTGACGAGGACAGCCGGGCGGACCGGCAGCCGGAATTCACCCAGCTGGACCTGGAGATGTCCTTTGTCGAGCCCCGGGACGTGCAGGACACGGTCGAGGGAGCGTTCAAGGCCGTTTTCGGGCAGGCGAAAGGAATCAGCCTGACGTTGCCCCTGCCGCGGATGACCTGGAAGGACGCCATGGAAAACTACGGCAGTGACAAGCCGGACCTCCGCTTCGGAATGAAAATCAGCCTGCATGAAGGCTGGGCTGCGGATTGCGGCTTTTCCGTCTTTGAAAACGCCGTCGCCTTGGGCGGGACCGTCTGCGCCATCAAGGCGGAGGGGGCTGCGGAGGGCCTGTCGCGCAAGGAGATGGACGCCCTGTCCGAGTTTGTCAAGACCTATCATGTCAAGGGGCTTGCCTGGCTGGCCGTTTCCGCGGACGGCACGGTCCGCTCCAGTTTCGCCAAGTTCCTCAAGCCGGAGAAGATGGAGCAGCTGACCGCGGCCATGGGGATTTCTCCCGGTGACGCCGTGTTCATGATTGCCGACCGGAAGCTGGTCGCCCTGACCGCGATGGGCCAGCTGCGCGTCCGTCTGGGCAGGCAGCTGAACCTAATCGACCCGGACCGCTACGAGCTGCTCTGGGTGACCGAGTTCCCGCTGCTTGAGTGGAACGAGGAGGCGCAGCGCTACGCCGCGGCCCACCATCCCTTCACCATGCCGATGGAGGAAGACTTCCATCTGCTGGACGAGCATCCGGAACAGGTGCGGGCGAAATCCTACGACCTGGTGCTCAACGGCATTGAGATGGGCTCCGGCTCCATTCGCATCCACGCCTCCGACCTGCAGGAAAGGATGTTCTCCCTGCTGGGTTTTACGCATGAGGAAGCCTGGGAGCGATTCGGGTTCCTGCTGGAAGCGTTCCGCTATGGGACGCCGCCGCACGGCGGGTTCGCCTTTGGCATCGACCGGCTGATGATGATGCTCACCGGCGCGGAAAGCCTGCGCGACGTTATCGCCTTTCCCAAAGTGCAAAACGCGTCCTGCCTGATGATGGACACGCCCTCCGCCGTGGGGGAGGAGCAGTTGCGCTTGCTGCACCTGCGGCAGGACAAGGGCTGACGGCCCGCTCGTCTTGTAAACAGAGGCCCGGTTTGCTATACTGAACCGAATCCTCAAGGAGGTGCGAGACATGGTTCAGAAAAAAGACAACCTCCCCGTCAACGCTGAACCGGCGGTGCGGGACGGCGGTACGATTTCCTACGCGAACGAAGTCATCGCCATTATCTCCGGCATCGCCGCCAGCGAGATTGAGGGCATCGCCGGCATGGTGACCGCAGGCGGCCTGGGCGAAATCATCAGTAAAAACCGCAACATCACCCGCGGGGTCAAGGTGGAAGTCGGCACGGAGGAGGTTTCCGTCGACCTGTACACCATCGTCGAATACGGGCAGCCCATCCAGAAGGTGGCTTCCGAGGTGCAGGAGAACGTCCGCAAGTCCATCGAGTCCATGACCGGCCTGCGCGTGGTGCGCGTGGACATCCATGTCCAGGGCGTCAGCTTCGAGAAGGACAAGCAGGAGGCCCAAAGCCGCCTGGAAGCCGCGAACGTCCAGCACCTCCAGGCGCCGGAGCAGCCCAAAAAGGGCAGGAAGGCCGCGAAGGAATCCCAGGAAGCGAAGCCTCAGCCGGCGGAGGAACAAAAGCCCGACGCGAAGGAACCCCAAGGCGCTGCGCCGGAGGCCGTTCCGGAAGTACCGAAGGCGGAAGTCCCCGCTGAGGAAACTGAAGAGAAGAAGGCCGAGCCTGCAGAAAAGCCGGCCAAAAAACCGCCTGCCAAGCGCCGAAAGGCGTAAGCCCCATGGAAGCGAAACTCAGGTTCAGCCAGCGTGTCGTCCTGCTCGCCGGGGCGCTGTTGCTGATTATCATCGGGGCCGCCATTCTGGCGGGCAGCCTGCAGTTCAATGAAATCCCCATCCGCCGGGAAGGCGAGGGGTTTTTCACCATCACCCGCCTTGTGCTGGTCGTCGCGGGCGGTCTGACCATCCTGCTGGGGTTCTATCTGCTGACCCTGCCTCACAAAATGAAGGAAGGGCGGAATAGTTTCGTCGTCCAGCAGACGGATTCGGGCGAGATGCGCATCAGCGTGCAGGCGGTGGAGAGCATCGTGCAGAAATGCCTTTCCCAGCATGAGGAAATCAAGTTGCAAAGTCTCCAGGTGTCGAACGCCCGCGGCGGCGTCATCGTCAGCCTCAAGGCGGACCTTGCCGGGAACATCAACATCCCCCTGGCGGTTTCCGCGCTGCAAAAGCACATCCGGCAGCACTTGAGCGCCACCGCGGGCATCGATGCGAAAGAAGTCCGGATTTTGGTGCAAAGCGCTGAAAGCACAGTCGGCGCGTCGCCCTATCTTGTGAAGCCTGAAGAACTGAGCCTGCCGCGCAATGCCGCGCAGGGAGAATCAACAGCGCCCCCGGACGGCAAACAGAACAAAAAGGAAGGATAGCCATGAACAAACTGGAAGAAATGCTGAAAGATGCTTTCAAGCCCGGAACAGCCAGGGGCAAATTCTTTTTTGGCCTGGTTTTCTTCCTTCTGGCGCTGATGTTTGTGGTCTTCGGATTCTGGAAAACCCTGTTCATCGCGCTGCTGACCGCGCTGGGCGTTTTTATCGGCTCCGCTGAGACCATCGGCAAGGCGACCGCCAAACTGATTGATAAAATCTATCCTCCCCGCAACCAGAAAGTCGTCTACACCCAGGAGGATATCGAAAAGGTCAAAAAGGTCGCCGAGCTGAAGAAAAGCGCGCGCGCAAAAGCGGAACCCGCCGCCGGGGCGCAGTCGGAATCCGGGGAAGAAAAGGAAGCGAAGGGCTGAATGGCGCGGCACGCGGCGAGGCGGGTGGCGCTTCAGATGATTTACGCCCGCCTGCTCGGCGGCGAGGATTGCGACAGCGTCCTCGAAGGCCGGGAGGACACATTAAACGTCGGTGAAGACGAGCCGTTCATCCATTCCGCATTGGAAACGACCCTGCAGCGCGGGGAAGAATTCGACCGGGTCATCCAATCGCTGAGCCCCGGCCGCGCGCTGGAGCGGATTCCCCTCTTGGACCGTGCGATTCTCCACCTTGCGATGCACGAGTTGGCAAAGGGTGAGGATTCCCAAAGCGTGATCATCAACGAGGCGGTCGAGCTGGCCAAGCGCTATGGAGAGGACAGCGACGGACGGTTCATCAACGGCGTCCTGGGCAACGTGACGCGCAAGCATTTGCTGTGAGGCGGGCCTTCCTGGGGCTGGACACCAGCTGTTACACGACATCCTGCGCACTGGTGGGCGAGGACGGTAACGTGGAGGCGGACGTCCGGATGGGCCTCCCGGTGCCCCGGGGTGAGCGCGGCCTTCGCCAGAGCGAGGCCGTTTTTACACATCTCAAGCAGCTCCCCGCGGTGCTGGAGCGGGGTTTCGGGCAGGCCGGGCCGGTTTCCCTGCTGGGCGTCTGCGCGTCCGGAAAGCCTGTGGACGCGGAAGACTCCTACATGCCGGTCTTTCAGGCGGGAGTATCCTTTGGGAAAGCGCTTGCGGTATCCGGGAGCACTCCCTTTTACCTCACGACCCATCAGCGCGGGCATCTTTCGGCGGCGGAAATCGGGCAAACGGACTTGCCTGGCCGTCACCTCGCAGTGCACCTCTCCGGCGGCACCACGGAAATCCTGCTGCGTGAAGGGGAATCCATCAAGCGGCTGGGCGGCACGGGGGACATCAGCGCGGGGCAGCTGCTCGACCGGGTGGGGGTGGAGCTGGGCGCTGCGTTCCCAGCCGGGCCTTACATGGAAAGCCTGGCCGAAGGCGGACATGCGTCCGGCAGATACCCCGCCTCCTTCCGCGAAGGCCGCGTCAGCTTTTCCGGCGCGGAGACCGCCGCGATGAGGGATTTGCGGCAGGAAACCCTCACGCCGGAACAGGTTGCCGCCGAACTCTTTGACCATCTTTCCCGCAGCCTGGCGCGCCTGATTCGCCATTGGTCCGAACAGACGAGCGCGGCGGCAGTGCTTGTCACCGGCGGCGTGGCGTCCTCCGCTTTGCTGCGGAATCGCCTTGAAAGCAGGCTGGGGAAATCGGCGCCTCAATTGAAGCTGCTGTTTGGAAAACAGGAATACGCAGGCGACAACGCCGTGGGCGTCGCGCGCATCGGTTTGAATCGCTTGCTCAACGAATAGGAGGAACATATGGCGGTCATCTTAAGCGGCAAGGAACTGTCCGAAAAGCTCACGGCGCAGCAAAAGGAGCGGGTGCTGGAACTCAAGGCCAAAGGCATCCACCCCGGGCTGGCCGTGGTGCTGGTGGGGGAGGACCCCGCCAGCCAGATTTACGTGCGCAACAAAGGCCTGGCCTGCGAGGAGGTGGGCATCTATTCCCGCACTGTCCGCCTGGACGCGGCCTGCGACCAGCAGACGCTGGAAAAGACCATCCAGGAACTCAACGACGACCCCAAAATCAGCGGCATCCTGGTGCAGCTGCCGCTGCCCAAGCATCTCAACGAGGAATTTGCCCTCGCCCGCATCAAGCCTGAAAAGGACGTGGACGGTTTCCACCTCATCAATGCGGGCAAGCTGTTCACCGGCCAGGCGGGGGTGGTGCCCTGTACGCCCAAGGGCGTGATGTACATGCTCCGGCACGCGGGCGTCGACCTGAAGGGCAAGGAGGCTGTGGTCATCGGCCGCTCCAATATTGTGGGCAAGCCGGCGGCCATTCTCCTGCTCAACGAGCACTGTACGGTGACCATCTGCCATTCCCGCACAAAAGACCTGAAGGAACACGCCCGTCGCGCCGACGTGCTGGTGGCCGCCATCGGCAAGCCCCGGTTCGTGACCGCGGACATGGTCAAGCCCGGCGCGGTCGTCATCGACGTGGGCATCAACCGCGTGGACGGCAAGGTGGTGGGGGACGTGGATTTCGAGCCCGTCTCCAAGGTGGC
>JAAZAQ010000201.1 GCA_012514225.1 Clostridiales bacterium
CCGATTTCGGCGGCCATCAGCCCGGCCAGGTGGGCGACCTCGATGGAGTGCTTGAGCACGTTTTGCCCGTAGCTGGTGCGGTAGCGCATCCGGCCCAGCAGCTTGACCAGCTCGGGGTGCATGCCGTGCTGCCCGGTCTCAAACACCGCCTGCTCGCCGGCTTCCTTGATGTGCTCGTCGATTTCCTTCTTGGCTTTCTCGACCATCTCCTCGATGCGCGCCGGGTGGATGCGCCCGTCGGCCAGCAGCCGCTCGATCGCGATACGCGCGGTTTCCCGCCGGATGGGGTCGAAGGCGGAGATGATGACCGCCTCGGGCGTGTCGTCGATGATCAGGTCTACGCCGGTGGCCTGCTCCAGCGCGCGGATGTTGCGGCCCTCACGGCCGATGATGCGGCCCTTCATGTCGTCGTTGGGCAGGGAAATGACGGAGACCGTCGTCTCCGCCACGTGGTCGGAGGCGCACTTCTGGATGGCCAGGGCGATGATGTTGCGGGCCTTCTTGTTGCCCTCGTCCTTGGCGTTCTGCTCGATGTCGCGCACCAGCGCGGCGGCGTCGTGGTAGGCTTCCTTTTCCACCCTCGCGATGATGGCCTGGGTGGCTTCGTCCGCCGTCAGCCCTGCGATGCGCTCCAGCTCCCCGGCCTGCTTATCCTTCAGGGTCTCGGCCTCCTCCAGGCGCTTCGTGATTTCCTCGGAGCGCTGGTTCATCCGCTCCTCGCGCTTTTCCAGGTTGTCCAGCTTCTTGTCCAGGGTTTCCTCGCGCTGGGCGACCCGGCGCTCGGCGCGCTGCTGCTCGGCGCGGCGGTCGTAGATTTCCTTGTCCAGCTCGCCTTTCAGGCGCAGCACCTCTTCCTTGGCTTCCAGGACGGTTTCCTTCTTCTTGTCTTCGGCCATGCGGGTGGCGTCGTCCAGCAGCTTTTTGGCGTACTGGTCCGCGCGCCCGATTTTTTTCTCCAGGGTGTTCTTGCAGAGGCTGAACCCGATGAGCGCGCCGATGGCGCACGCCGCGGCGGCAATCAGGATCCAGGCGATGGTCGGCATGGTTTCCTCCTTCTTCCGTACTCTCATACTCAAATTATTCATGTGTCCGGACGAACAAAAGGCCGCGGGGAAATCCCCGTACGGCCTTTTTGCTGTGATTGACAAGCAGCATGTTACAACTGTTCTTGCAAGTTGTATTGTCGAAAGCGGAGAATGCCTTCCCCGCAAAAACATCCTTCCTGTGTATCTAAACAGCATCGTGGGCGGAACACCGCCTGCAAAGCCGGACAGCCGCATTTTAACAAAGGGGCGCGAAACTTGTCAAGTTTCACAAAAATCCGTGAATTTTCTATGAAGACTCGGCTTCGCGCCGCGCGCGGGAGGCGCTTCCGGAAGTTTGGCGCGGCGTCCCTACAGCAGCACGACGCCGGCCTCGCGGCAGGCGGCGAGCGTCCCCTCGTCCCAGTAGGAGGACTGCACCTCCCCGATGTGGGCCTTGCCCATCAGCAGCATGCACATGCGGCTCTGCCCGATGCCCCCGCCCATGGAGGGGGGAAGCTCGCCCGCGAGCAGCGCGCGGTGGAAGGGCAGTTCCCGCCGGTCGTCGCAGCCGGAAAGCGCCAGCTGCCGGTCCAGGGATTCGGGGGACACACGCACGCCCATGCTGGACAGCTCCATCGCGCAGCCCAGCAGCTCGTCCCAGAACAGGATGTCGCCGTTGAGCTCCCAGTCGTCGTAGTCGGGCGCCCGGCCGTCATGCGGTGCGCCGGAGCGCAGGCTGCCCCCGATTTTCAGCAGGCCCACGGTGCGGTACTGGCGGGCGACGCGGTCCTCCCGCTGCTTGGGCGTCAGCTCCGGCCAGAGGTCCTCCAGCTCCTGGGTGGTCACGAAGGTCATGTCGTGCTTGAACTTCATCGGAAGCCGCGGGTACTTCCACTTGAGCAGGTCGTAGGTGCAGATGATGGCGGTGACGATGTTCTGCATCGCGTGCTTCAGGGTCTCCAGGCTGCGCTCCTCTTCCCGGATGTGCTTCTCCCAGTCCCACTGGTCCACGTAGACGGAGTGCAGGTTGTCCAGCGTTTCGTCGCGCCGGATGGCGTTCATGTCTGCGTACAGGCCCTCGCCCACCGGGAAGTGGTATTGCTTGAGCGCCTGGCGCTTCCACTTGGCCAGGGAGTGCACCACCTGCACCTGTTCGCCCCCGTCCCTGACGTCGAAGCTGACCGGGCGCTCCACGCCGCTCAGGTTGTCGTTCAGCCCGCTGCCCTGCGTCACGAACAGCGGCGCGGACACGCGCTTGAGGTTGAGCGCCTTGGCCAGGAAGCCGGAAAAGGTATCCTTGACCAGCGCGATGGCCTCCTGGGTTTCATATAGGTTCAGCAGGGGGGCGTAG
>JAAZAQ010000024.1 GCA_012514225.1 Clostridiales bacterium
CGGGCGACCAGCTCGCGGTCCACGTCCACGAAGGCCACCCGGTAACCCGCGCGGCTCATCAGCGCGCCCACGAACCCGCGGCCGATATTGCCCGCCCCGTACATGACTGCCCGCATACGCTTTCTCCTGTCGGCATTTCATTGACAAGCCGTTGAGATTTACTTTGATTTGCAGCGTCAGTTTAGCACAGCCCGCGCCCGGCATTCAAATGCGGCCGGATGTGATTCGGTCAATCAGGCGGTGCCCACTGGCGGCCTGACCCGCGGGACGGCTGCCGCTTCCGCCGTTCCGGCAGTCAACACACGTACTTTTGCGCCGCCAGATGCATCGTGATGACGTTTTCAACGGGAACGTCGAGGTCCAGGAGGTTGCAGGTCGACAGCACGAAGCCCGTCTGGTCATAGAAGAGCTTTTCGACCATTTCCTCGATTTTATCGGCGATTTCGATGGGGGAGCCGTGGGGCAGCAGGTACTGGATATCCATGTTGCCGATCAGGCAGATCTTTTTGCCGTACTTTCTCTTGAACGCGTAAATGTCGTTGAGCGACGGCTGGATGGCGTGCAGGGCGTCGATTCCCGTGGCGACGATCTGGTCGATGGTCAGGGACAGGTTTCCGCAGCTGTGCAGGATGACCGGCTTGCCCCGGCCATGGATATAGTCGACGATTTGTTTCATGTAATCGAAATCGAACTCCTGCATGAACGCGGAAGACATGAAGGGGCCCTTGTTGTACGCGTGGTCGTCCGATAGCCAGATGCCGTCGACGCCCATATCGATCAGCTTCTGCGCCATCCTGATCTGGAAATCCGTGAACCTTCTCATAAAACGGTGCATTTTCCCGGGCTCGTCGTACAGGTACGTGACGTAATCCTCGATGCCGAAAAACTGGTTCGCCTTGAAATACCCGGTTTCAATCTGCGGGGCGACGAAAAACGACCCCTCGTCCAGCCAGAGCCGGATGTTCCCGAAGCCGAAATCGTCGACGTCGGGGAAACGATAGGCGTCGATTTCGTCTGCACTTTCGATGGGCATTTTGACAATCACGCTGGTCTTGTCCGTTTTTTCCATGACGCAGCCCCAGATATCGCGGACCAGGGGGTTGCCGTGCGCGGATACGCCCACCTGCTCGCTGGTTTCCATCGGGAAAAGCTGCACATGGTCAAACCCCAGGAACTTGCGGGCCTGCACGTGCCGTTCGAAGTTTTCCGCGGACATCGGCTCGTTCATCCACCTGGACAGCGCGTTCCCGCCGTCGCCGGGAAGCTCCTGCCGAACGATTTTCGCGACCAGCAGGTCGTGGATCATCTGCTCGGTATGCGGGAGCCTGTCGACCTTTTTCAGCGTGATGGCCCTTAGGAACCTCTCCTTATGCGTCATCGTTCACCGCGCTCCTTTTCATCGTCGTATCTCGAATCATCAGTTCCGGCTCCGCAATGAAGGCCCCGCAGCCGGATGCGTCCCCTTGCATTCCGGAAACAGGCGTGCGGCCGCCAATGATGCGATGCCGATGACGGGTTGCCGGACCGTTTCCTGGACGGGCACGTGCGCCAAATCGACGCTTGAACGTGCTCTGAACAGTGACCCGGCATCGTTGCTGGGATAGTAACCCAGATTCCTCTCGCTTACAAGAACCCGCTCCCTGGCGACAGCCCAGTCGCCAGGTTTTCCGTTGACGGCCACGCGGGCTTCGCGGTTGAAATACCGGTCAGTCCTCTTGCTGCCGTCCCTTTGAACGATGCGGGCGTCCCAGCAATAAAGCCCGGCCAGGCAGCGGTGAAGCGCCTGAGGCCGTGAAAGGCGACAATTCGCCGGGTTGAAGAAGCCGGCCTTTCGACGGACGTAAACAAATACTGTCGCGAACAGGAGTGAGAAGCAAACATGACAAGCCGGAAAAGGACAGAAAGCGGCCAAACCGGTGACCAGAAGGCCGCGGTTCTGTTATACTGGCCGCAGCGCAACCAAAACTGAATGACTGAAGGGAGTGTCTTCGGATGAAACAGAACCAGGAGCAGGCGCTGCGGCGCAAGATCGGTGACCTGAACGCCCATTGCGGCTGGAAGGACTACGTGTACAACGACGGCCCCGCCCGCGGGGTGCGTGCGCTGGACCTGGACAACGGGCGGAACGTCCAGCTGACCGTGCTGGCGGACCGCGGCCTGGACGTGAGCAGCCTGCGTTTCAAGGGGAAGCAGGCGGCCTTTCTGTCCAAGACCGGCGTCAAGAGCCCCGCGCTGTACCAGGAGGAAGGCGGGCGCGGTTTCCTCCGGCAGTTCTATGCGGGCTTCCTGACCACCTGCGGCATCAGCTACGCCGGCGCGGCGCACGAGGAGGACGGGGTGGCCTACGGCCTGCACGGGCCCTTCAGCAACACCCCGGCCGGCAAGGTCTGCGCGGAAACGGTGTACGAGCGCGGGGAAGCCGTGCTGCGGGTCTCCGGCGAAGTCCGGCAAAACCAGGTCTTCGCCGAGAACCTGGTCACCCGGCGGGAACTGAAGCTCTACACGGAGAAGGACCTGCTGACGCTGGAGGACACGGTGGAGAACCAGGGGCATTTCGACAGCCCCATGATGCTGGTGTACCACGTCAACTTCGGCTATCCCCTGCTGGACGCGGGCGCCCGGGTCTACAGCGCCGCCCGGGACGTCGGCCCCCGGGACGCGGACGCGAAAAAGGCGATCAAGAAATACCACCTGATGGAGGAGCCCTCTGCCCAGCGGCCGGAGGAGTGCTTCTTCCACACGGGGCTTGGCGAGGACGCCTTCGCGATGCTGCACAACGAAGCGCTGGGCCTGGCGGCCGTGGTGAGATTCGACGGCAGGGAGCTGCCGCTGATGTGCGAGTGGAAATGCATGCGCGAGGGCGATTACGCCCTGGGGCTGGAGCCCACCACCTCCGGCGTCATGGGCCGGCCGGCCGCGCGCAAGGACGGCCTGCTGGTCACCCTCAAGCCCGGCGAGCGCCGCGTTCTCAAGCTGGCGTTCGAGTTTCTGGACGACCCGAA
>JAAZAQ010000202.1 GCA_012514225.1 Clostridiales bacterium
AGGAGGGCTTCCACGGCTACGGGCCGGACGGCGGCTATCCCTTCCTGGTCGAGGCCATCCTGAAAAACGACTATGAGGCGCGGGGCGTCTCCCTCCAGCCGGACGAGGTTTTCGTGTCCGACGGCGCGAAGACCGACGCCGGGGCGCTGCAGGAGCTGTTCTCCCCGGACGCGCGCATCGCGGTGACCGACCCGGTCTACCCCGTGTACGTGGACGCCAACGCCATGGCCGGCCGGCTGGGCGCCTTCCGGGACGGCCGGTGGGAAAAGCTGGTCACCCTGCCCTGCGGCTGGGAAAACGGCTTCGTGCCGCAGATGCCCGAAGAGCGCGTGGACGTGCTCTACCTGTGCTACCCCAACAACCCCACCGGCACGGTGCTCACCTGGGAGCAGCTGGCCGCCGTCGTCGATTGGGCGCTTCAACACGGCGTCCTGCTCATTTTCGACGCCGCCTACAAGGCCTTCGTCACCGACCCGGACATTCCGCTGAGCATCTATGAAATCCCCGGCGCGAAGGAGTGCGCCGTCGAGTGCTGCTCCTTCTCCAAGACCGCCGGCTTCACCGGCGTGCGCTGCGCCTGGACCGTCATCCCCAAAGCCCTCAAGGGCCGCCTGCCGGAGGGGGGCGAGGCCTCCCTCAACGCGCTGTGGAAACGCAACCGCGGCAGCAAGTTCAACGGCGTCTCCTACCCCGTGCAGAAGGCCGCCCAGGCTGTCTATTCGCCCGAGGGCAGGGCGCAGACCGGCGAGGCCATCGCCTATTACCTGAAAAACGCTGGGCTGCTTCGCGGCGCCCTGCGCGGCGCGGGCTTCGACCCCGCCGGCGGCGTGCACGCGCCCTACCTGTGGCTCAAGGCGCCCGGGGGCATGAGCGGCTGGCAGTTCTTCGACTACCTGATGGACAAGGCCGGCGTCGTGGGCACGCCTGGGGAGGGCTTCGGCGCGGCCGGCGCGGGCTGTTTCCGGCTGACTGCCTTTTCCACCCGGGAAGACACCGAGCAGGCCGCCGGCAGGGTGCTGGAAGCGCTCAAGGCGCTGTAGGCGCGTTTACGGGACGAATAAAGAGGACTTGATTGCGGTGCCGTTCCACGCAATGCAAAAGGAGAAGGGCATGATTCGCGCGATTGTGGGCGCCAACTGGGGCGACGAGGGCAAGGGCAAGCTGACCGACGTGCTGGCGGAGCACAGCGACCTGGTGGTCCGCTTCCAGGGCGGCGCCAACGCCGGCCACACCATCATCAACCAGTTCGGCAAGTTCGCCCTGCACCTGCTGCCCAGCGGCATCTTCCACCCGGAGGTGCAAAACGTCATCGGCCCCGGCGTCGCGCTGGACCCGGAGGCGCTGTTCCAGGAGCTGGACAGCCTGAAGGACCGGGGGGTGCCCGCGCCGCGGCTGACGGTGTCCGACCGCGCCCAGGTGCTGATGGATTTCCATATCCTGCTGGACACCCTGGAGGAGGAACGGCTGGGCGGGCGCAAGTTCGGCTCCACCAAGTCGGGCATCGCGCCGTTTTATTCCGACAAGTACGCCAAGGTGGGCATCCAGGCCTGCCAGCTGACGGACCGGGAATTGCTGCGCGAGCGGCTAAGGAACTCCCTGGAAAAGAAGAACGTGCTGATGGAGCACCTGTACCGTCACGAAAAGCTGGACGCGGACGCGCTGACAGAGAAGTATTACGCGCTGGGGCAGCGGCTCAAGCCCTACCTGGCCGACACCTCCCTGCTGCTGGACGAGGCCGTGAAGGCGGGCCGCGACATCCTGCTGGAGGGCCAGCTGGGCGCCCTGCGCGACCCGGACCACGGCATTTACCCCTATGTCACCTCCTCCTCGCCCCTGGCCGGCTATGCCGCCGTGGGCGCAGGCCTGCCGCCCTGGGCCATCCACGAGGTCATCGCCGTCACCAAGGCTTATTCCTCCAGCGTGGGCGCGGGCGTGTTCCCGACCCAGCTGTTCGGGCAGGAGGCGGAGGAGCTGCGCCGCCGCGGCGGGGACGCGGGCGAGTACGGCGCCAAGACCGGACGCCCGCGGGACGTGGGCTGGTTTGACGCCGTAGCCACCCGGCACGGCTGCCTGGTGCAGGGCGCGACCGCCGTCGCGATGACCAACCTGGACGTCATGGGCTACCTGGACGAGATTCCCGTCTGCGCCGCCTACGAACTGGACGGGCAGACCATCGGGCACTTCCCCGTCACCCAGGACCTGCGCCGCGTCAAGCCGGTTTACGTGACCCTGCCCGGATGGAAAACCGACATCCGGGGCGAGACGGATTACAGCCGCCTGCCCCGCCAGTGCCGGGAGTATGTGGAGACCGTCGAGCGGCTCATCAAAACGCCCATCACCCTGCTGTCCACCGGCCCCCGGCGCGAGGAAATCTGCCGGCGGGGCTGAGCGGCTTTCATCTTGAAGACAACGCGCCGTCCATGACGCCAGAGGAGAAGCCCATGTCCGGAACCCATTCCGTAACCTCCGGTACCCAGGGCGCCCGCGGCGCCCTTCTGGTCATGCTGGCCGGCGTGGTCTGGAGCTTCGCGGGGCTGCTGGCCAAGTGGGTGCCCTGGTCGGCCTGGTCCATCATCGGCGGGCGCGCGCTGGTGGCGGTGCTGTTCTTCGGCCTGGCGCGGCGCAGCTTCGTCCCCCGCTTCAGCGGCGGCGTATGGCTGGGCGCCCTGGGGGTCATGCTGACCTCCTCGCTGTTCATCCTGGCCAACAAGCTGACCAGCGCCGCCAACGCCATCGTGCTGCAGTATGCCATGCCCATCGTGGTCATCTTCGCCAGCTGGCTGTTTTACCGGCAGAAGCCCGGCCGCATCGACCTGCTCGCCAGCGCCATCGCCCTGGCGGGCATCCTTTTGTGCTTCCTGGGCGGCCTGGGCCGCGGCAGCCTGCCGGGCGACCTGGTCGCCCTGTCCACCGCCTTCACCTTCGCGCTGGTCTTCTTCGCCGCGCGCTTCCCGGACACCGACCCGATGGACTACACCTACCTGGGCACCCTGCTCAACTGCCTCTTTTTGCTGTACGTCCCCTTTGACCCGCAGTTCTCCCTGGGCGCAAGCGGCCTGGTCGGCATCCTGCTGATGGGCCTGTGCCTGGGCGGCGGCTACATCCTGTTCTCCGCCGGCATGCGCACCCGCGTGCACCCGGTCACCGCCTCCATCGTCGCCAACGTCGAACCCGTCCTCAACCCGCTGTGGGCCTTCCTCTTCCTACGGGAGAACCCCGGGACGCTCTCCCTGCTGGGCGCCGCCCTGGTCATCCTCAGCGTCAGCGTCTACGCCCTGCTCAAGGGGAGGAGCCGGCAGGCGGCGGAATAGGGAGGAGGGCGGGGGATTCCACCCCCCTCGCCCCCTGGCAAGGGACTTCGTCCCTTGACCCGGAAGGGAAATATAGGGGAGCCCTCCGGCCGGGAGCCAGGAAAAGGATGTTCTTGAAGGGTGATGGTTCCGCCGCTGAAGCGGCGCGAATAAGAAACCAAGGCAATGAACAAGCCCGGGGACGAAGCCCCGGGCTTTGCAGTGTGTCAAAGAAGTGTCTGCGGACACTTCTTTGATTAAGCAGGAACGGGAATTTCTGCCTGTTCGGCATCGCTATGCTTGCCTCACGGCCGGCAGAAATTCGCGGAAATGTTTTGTCTAAAGCCAAAACCCGCGGCACCGCACAT
>JAAZAQ010000203.1 GCA_012514225.1 Clostridiales bacterium
GCCCAGCTGGGGCCCGGGCAGACGCACCTGCGGCAGGCGCTGGGCAAGGAAAGCTACCAGGCTGTCGCGCTGACCGGGGACATGGTGGGCAGAAGCGGGAACGTGAAGCCCCTCCTGGAGCTGCTGGACGCGCTCAAGCCCGGCGTGCCGGTGTTTTTCGTGGCCGGGGACAACGACCCCGCCCCCCTAATGACCGCCCCGCACGGGGACGGGGAGGTCAAGGCGCCCTGGGTGCGCGAGGCCGAGGCCAGGGGCGCCCGGTACCTGGAGTATCCCGTCCGGCTCGAGGTGGAGGGGCAGGCGGTGTGGTTCGTGCCGGGGGAACTGTATTTCATCGACCTGAACAGCGCGTCCGCCGCCCTCAGGGAGCAGGCGGAAGCCCTGAAGGCGTCCGGGAAGGCCTACGAGCCGGAGACCGGCGCCCAGCTGCGTGCGGCGGAGCACCGCCTTGGGACCGTGAACGCCGCCCTGCAGGCGATGGAGGAGATACAGCCCACCGACCTTGTGGTTGCGCTGACCCACCAGCCGCCGGGCGCCGACATGCTGGGCGAGCTGGCGCAGGAGGCCCGCGAAAAGAACCTGACGAGCCCCGGCCTGTTCCTCGGCGGGCAGTTCAACAACGGGCAGGCGCGCCTGCCGGGGCTGGGCCCGGTGTACGTGCCGCCGCAGGCGGACGGCCGGGGTGGCTTTTTCCCGGGGGATGAGGGCTTTACGGGGCTGTCCATCCAGAAGGGTTTCCCCGTCCACATCAGCCCCGGGCTGGGCGTTTCCGGCTATTACCCGGTGCCGCTGCGGCTGTTCAACCGGCCCAGCGTCACCCTGCTGCAATTGACCGCCCGCATGACGCGATAGGAGGAAGCCCTTGCCGAACCGTGGGATGTTCACCAACCGGGAACTGAGCTGGCTGCAGTTCAACGAGCGGGTGCTGTCCGAGGCCGTCAACCCGGACAACCCGCTGCTGGAGCGCGCGCGGTTTTTGTCCATCGTGTCCAACAACCTGGACGAGTTTTTCATGGTGCGCGTCGGCAAGCTGGAGCGCAAGGCCGACATGGGGCGGAGCGAGCCCGACCCCGCCGGCATGACGCCGGAAACCCAGGTGCGTGAAATCCGCAAGGCCGTGCGCGGGCACGTCGAGCGGCAGTACCACATCCTCAACCGCCAGCTGCTGCCGGAACTGAGGGACAACGGCATCGGGCTGCTTCAGGCGGAGGAGCTGACCTCCGAGCAGAAGCGCTGGCTGTCCCAGTACTTCGACGCCCAGGTACTCCCGGTATTGACCCCCCGCACCATCAACCCCATGCACCCCTTCCCCATCCTGGCGGCCAAGGCGCTCTACATCGCGGTGCTGCTGCAGTCGGACAAGGGCGGGGAGCCGCAGCTGGCCATCGTGCCCGTGCCCCGGGCGCTGCAGCGGGTCGTCCTTTTGCCCATGGGCCGCGGCCAGGCGCGCGGCGTGCTGCTGGAGGAGCTCATCGCCCTGTTCCTGCCACGGATTTTCCTGTACATGGCGCCGCTGGCCCAGATGCCGCTGCGCATCACGCGCAACACCGACTTCGTGATGAACCTGGATGACATGGACAATTTGCTCAGCGAAATGAGCAAGAACGTGCAGCGGCGCTCCTACGGCAAAATCGTGCGCATGGAGGTCTCCGAGGGCGCGAACCGCCGGCTGCTGGACATGGTGGCGGGCGCCATGGAGGTGGAGGAGGACGCGCTGTTCGAGGTGGACGGCCCGGTGGACCTGCGCTTCTTCATGCGCCAGCTGTGCTCGCTGCCAGGCTTTGACCATCTGCGCTACCCCGCCTACACGCCCCGGGTCAACCCCCGGCTGCTGGTCAGGGAGTCCATCTTCCGGACCATCAGGGGCGGCGACCTGTTCTTCCACCATCCCTACGACAGCTTCGACCCCGTCGTGCGCTTCCTGGCGGAGGCCGCCACCGACCCCCAGGTGCTGGCCATCAAGCAGACCCTCTACCGGGTGAGCTCCCACAGCCCGATGATCGACGCCCTCGCCCGCGCCGCGCAAAACGGCAAGCAGGTGACCGCGCTCATCGAGGTGAGGGCGAGATTCGACGAGGAGCACAACATCGCCTGGAGCAAGGCGCTGGAAAAAGCCGGCTGCCATGTGCTCTACGGGGTGCCCCGGTGGAAGACCCACTCCAAGGTGACCCTGGTCATCCGCCGGGAGGCGGAGGGGCTGCGGCACTACGTGCACTTCGGCACCGGCAACTACAACGACGTGACAGCCAGGATCTATACGGACATGGGCGTCATGACCTGCGACAAGCAGCTGGGCGAGGACGCGGCCGCCTTCTTCAACCTCATCCTGGGCTACAGCTACACCTTCCCGATGCGGGAGATGGTGGCCTCGCCTTACCAGTTGCGGGAGGCGATGCTCTCGCGCATCCGGCGTGAGGAGGTCAACGCCCACGACGGGCGCCCCTGCGGCATCACGATGAAGATGAACTCCCTGTCCGACCCAGAGATGATTGCGGCGCTGCTGTCCGCCGCCAACGCGGGGGTGCCCGTCCGGCTGATGGTCCGCGGGATTTGCTGCCTGAACTACCGCGAGAACAAGAACCTGCGGATTTTTAGCCTGGTGGGGCGTTTCCTGGAGCACGCCCGCGTCTACGCCTTTGAAAACGGCGGGGAAAAGGAGCTGTTCCTTTCCTCCGCCGACCTGATGACCCGCAACCTGGATAAACGGGTAGAGCTGACCGTGCCGGTCAAGGACGCGGGCATCCGCGCCCAGATCCTGTCCATCCTGGAATTGGGGTTCATGGACAACCGCAAGCTGTGGCGGCTGGAGAGCGGCAGCCATTACACGCGGGTGCCCC
>JAAZAQ010000204.1 GCA_012514225.1 Clostridiales bacterium
ACCAGCCCGGAAACCGCCGAAATCCACTGCATGGGCGTGTTGCAGGCCGCGCACCGGACCGGCGCGGGAACAGCGCTGGTGGAAGCGCTGGAGGCGGACTGCCGGCGGGATGGAATCCGCCTGCTGCAGGTCAAGACAGTGCAGGAGGGCCGGTATGCCGCTTATGACAAGACCAACGCCTTCTACCGCGCGATGGGTTTTTGCAGGCTGGAGGTCTTCCCGGAGATGTGGGACGCGTGGAACCCCTGCCAGGTGCTGGTCAAGCCGCTGCAATCCGTAATGCCGCCGGCCGGGCCCAATGACCCGGAAGTCCGGGAAGGGCTCAAAGCGCTGGCGTCCCTGATTGCCAAAAGCGAAAAGGCGCTTGCCGGCCTGAAAGCAGGCAGCGCCGCCCATACGACGCTGACCCGAAGGCTGCGCGCGTTTGAGCTGGCGCAGCGGCTGTTGATGGAAAAAGCGTTGAAGGGCAGGGAAGACGGCCAGGGATAAGCGGCTTTTAGCTGACTTGCGAAAAGGGGAGGCTGCCGACGACGGCAGCCTCCCCTTGATTGGCCCTAACGCTTACTTCGCGTTTTTTACCATGCCCCAGAAGGTGTCGTAGAGGACTTTCACGTCGTTGTTGTCGTGGAAGAACTCGCAGTTGTCGATGGTTTCCTGCGAAGGGTTGAGGTTTTCGTTGGTGGTGTATTCCTCGCCCATCAGCGCGATAGCGCCCGCATTGGGGGAGGAATACTCAATGTACTCGCAGTTGAGCTGCGCGATGTCCGGCCGGCAGAGGAAATCGATGAAGGCCTGGGCGTTTTCCGGGTTCTTTGCCTGGGCGGGGATGACCATGCCGTCCACCCACACGTTGCTGCCTTCCCTGGGCACCACGTAGGCGAGGTCGGGGTTGAGGTTGATGGCATACTGCGCGTCGCCGGACCAAACCAGGGCCAGGATGCCTTCGCCGGCGACCATCTTGTCCTTGGTTTCGTCGACCTGGTAGGCCTTGACGATGCCCTTTTGCTTCTGCCCGATGAGCAGGTTGGCGGCCGCCTGGATTTCCTGCGGGTTCTTGGAATTGACGGAGTAGCCCAGGTATTTGAGCGCGACGCCCAGGGTGTCCCGGGGGGAGTCCATCATGAAGACCTCGCCCTTGTACTGCTCGTCAAACAGCGCGCCCCAGGAATCGACGGGGCCTTTGACCCGGGTGGTGTCGTAGAGGATGCCGACCGTGCCCCACATGTAGGGGACGGAGTACCTGTTCTCCGGGTCGTAGTCGGGGTTCTTCAGCCAGTCCAGCGTGTTCTCCGCGTTGGGAACCTTCGCAAAATCGATGGGCTGAAGGAGGTCCTCCGCAATCATGCGCTCGATCGCGTAGTCGGACGGGAAGACCACGTCGAAAGCGCCCGGGCTGGTGCGCACCTGGACCATCATGTCCTCGTTGAGGGTGAAGCGCATATAGTTGACCTTGATGCCGGTCTCCTCCTCGAACATCGCGATGACGTCCTCGTTGATATAGTCTTCCCAGTTGAAGACGTTGACGACGCCGCCGCCCTGGGCCAGCGCGGGGAGGGCGGACAGGAGCAGCAGGGCCGACAAGAGCAGGGTTGCCAGTTTTTTCATTCTTTCCTCCGTTGTCAGTTCTCGTTCGTTCTGGAAACGCGGCGGTTGACCGCCAGCAGCAGCACCAGCAGGGAGACGAACATCAGCGCGGACAGCGCGTTCATCGTAGGCTTTATACCCTTGCGGGCCTCGGAATAAATCAGCGTGGAGAGGTTCTGGACCAGCGGGCTGGTGGTGAAGTAGCTGATGGTGAAATCGTCCAGGGACAGGGTAAAGGACAGCAGGGCGCCGGTGACCACCCCGGGCATGACGGCGGGCAGGATGACGCGGCGCAGCGCGTAGCCGGGCGTGGCGCCCAGGTCGAGCGCCGCCTCGTAGCTGAAGCGGTTCATCTGCTTGAGCTTGGGCATGACCGACAGGATGACGTAGGGGATGTTGAAGGTGATGTGCGCCAGCAGCATGGTGACGTAGCCGCGGGGCACCTGGGTGAAGATGAACAGCAGCATCAGCGAGATGCCCGTGACGATGTCCGGCATGGTCATGGGGATGTTGGTCAGGGTCATCATCAGCCCCTGGGGCCGCCGCTGCATCGCGTGGATGCCGATGGCGGCCAGGGTGCCCAGGACGGTCGCGATGAGCGCGGAGAGCAGCGCGATGGTCAGGGTGATGTACAGGGCGTTCATGATGGCGGGGCTCCTGAACAGGTCGATGTACCATTTCAGGGAGAAGCCCTCCCACTTCGCCCGGCTGACCCCGGCGTTGAAGGACTGGATGATGAGCACGACGATGGGCACGTACAGGAACAGCAGTACCAGCGCCAGGTATCCGCGCTTCAGGAACCGTGTCATATCATGCTGCCCCCCTCTCCCTCCGGGTCGACCTTGCGCAGCAGGCTCAGGCTCAGCAGGATGAGCACCATCATGATAAGGCTCAGGGCGCTGCCGACGTTCCAGTTGTCCGCGGACAGGAAGGTGCGCTCAATCAGGTCGCCGAACATCTCCGTGTTGCCGCCGCCCAGCACACGGGGGATGAAAAAGGTGGTCACGGAAGGCATGAAGACCATGGTGATGCCGGAGACGACCCCCGGCAGGGACAGGGGCATGGTCACCTTCAGGAAGGTGAGGGCCGGGTTGGCCCCCAGGTCCATGGAGGCCTCCGTGAGGCGGCGGTCCTGCTTGCTGAGCGAATTGTAAATCGGGAACACCATGAAGGGCAGGTAGTTGTAGACCATGCCCAGCAGCACCGCCTGGGAATTGTACATGAGCTGGGCCTTGGGCAGCCCCAGGGCCTTCAGCAGGGTATTGATGAGCCCGTTGTCCTCCAGCAGGCTCATCCAGGCGATGGTGCGCAGGAGGAAGTTCATCCACATGGGGATGATGAACAGGATGACCAGGGTGCTGCCCAGGCGGAAATTGCGGTCCGCCATGAACAGCGCCGCCGGGTAGCCGATCAGCAGGCAAATCAGGGTGCAGGCCAGCGCCATCCACAGGGAATACACCAGCGTGTCCACGTTGACGGTGCCCCGCGCGCTGCCCAGGGCCGCGGGGTCGAAGCCCAGCTGGGTCAGCTGCTTGTTCATCTCAAAGTTGCTGTCCCAGAAAGTCTTGAAATTGTCCAGCGTGAACTGGCCCATGCGGTCGGTGAAGGCGTAGTAGCCGATGAGCAGCAGCGGGATGATGGTGAACACCACGATCCACAGGCTGTAGGGGAAGGAAAACAGCGTGCGCCGGAACCCGCGGTTGCGACGGATGCTTAGGACGACCAGCACAACGAAGGCGGCCAGCGCCAGCAGCATCAGGGCCGTCGCCCAGGGGGGGAACGCCATCCGCCCGTTCATGCGCTTTCCGCCCCCTCCGTGTCCTTCAATGCCTCGGCGGGCATGGGCCGCATGATGTGGATGTTGAAGGGAATGACGTCCAGGCCCACGGTGGAGCCTTCCGGCTGCATGACGGTGGAGTGCACCTTGAACCGAGTCTCGTGCGCGTCGATGATCATCTCATAGTGGACGCCCTTGAACAGCACACTGCGCACAACGCCGGCCAGCCGGCCCTCCCCCTCCCCTACGATCTGCAGGTCCTCCGGCCGGATGAGCACGTCGACCGGCGCGTTTTCCCCGAAACCCTTGTCCACGCAGGGGAAATCGGCGCCGCAGAAGCGCACCAGCTCGTCTTTGAGCATGGTGCCGCGGATGATGTTGGACTCGCCGATGAAATTGGCGACGAACGCGCTCCTGGGCTCGTCGTACACGTCCTTGGGCGTGCCGATTTGCTGGATGAGCCCGTCCTTCATCACCACGATGATGTCGGACATCGTCAGCGCCTCCTCCTGGTCGTGGGTGACGAAGATGAAGGTGATGCCCAGCATCTGCTGCATGCGCTTGAGCTCCAGCTGCATCTCCTG
>JAAZAQ010000205.1 GCA_012514225.1 Clostridiales bacterium
TCCGCCTGCTCCAGGGTGTGGAACACGAGGGGGAAGTCCTCGCAGCGGAAGGTTTCCTTGTCATAGTCCCCCGTGAGGATGTAGCCGTGCCCGCCCTGGGTCAGCGTCATGGAGGCGATGACCCAGTCGTTGTTGATGAAGGCCGCCAGCACCCGCCCGCCGGGCTTCACCGCCCGGGCGCAGCCGGCCAGCAGCCGGACCCGCTCCTCCCGCTCCCGCAGGTGGTACATCGGGCCCAGGCACAGCGCCGTGTCGTAAGCCCCGTCCGGCGTTTCGTCCAGGACGCCCTGCGCGTCCCGGCAAACGGCCTCCAGCGCCATGCCCGGGGCGGCGCGGGCCTTCAATTGTTCGATATGCGCGGGCACCAGGTCCGCCGCGGTCACCCGGTGCCCAGCCGCCGCCAGGGGCAGCGCGTACACCCCCGCGCCGCAGCCCAGGTCCAGCACCCGGCTCCCCGGTTTCAGCTCCTGCCCCAGCACGTGCAGGGTGGTCCTTCTTTCCAGCCACAGCGCCTCCCCCTCCAGGCGCCCGGCCTCCCGCGTGAAGACCCGCTCATACAGCGCCCGGGCGCGTTCCAGGCTGCCGGGGATGTCCCGCAGGAACTCAAACTCCATCGCTATCCCTCCCAGGAGGCCAGATAGCCCTCAGCGTCGAAGGGCTCCAGCGGGCTGTCTTTTTTCAGGTACAGGGGGTGGTGGGGGTGGCCCTTGGCGCTGCGCCTCCCGGCCGTGAGCCATCGGGCGCCCTCCGCCCGGCCCTGCCGCACGAAATCGCGCACGCAGTCCCGCAGATACCCCCGCGTCTCCATCACCGCGCCCCAGGCGGCCCAGACGTCCTTCGTCCTTCCCAGCAGGCACCTGAAGGCGGCCAGGTTTTCCCGGCGTAAAAATCCGCTTTCGTCCGCGTCCATGTCCCGGGGCCGCGTCGCGCGCTGGGCGTAGAGGTTCATCATCAGGAAGGAATCGTAGCCGTTGTGCGTTGCCACGCGCTGCACGCTCTTCAAGGTGTTGTCCAGCGCGCCCGGCGCCGCGGTGGAGGGGTTGAGCCCCACGCACAGCAGCGGCCTTTCCCCCAGGGTGCCCAGCACGTAGCGGTACTCCGTGTAATACGGCGGCACGTACAGCCACTTCCCCCGGTCGTATTCCTCCCGCGGCGCCTCGGACAGCGCCTCCTCGAAGGTCTTCAGCTCCGCCTGGTGCATGCTCGTCCCGGGTACGTGCATCCCTTCCCCCTTCAGCCCGCGCCGCGCGGCTTTTCGTCCTTTTCCCCTTGCTCGAAGTACTCGGCCTCCAGCCGGTCGAACCGCACCGATTCCAGGAAGTGTTCCGGCAGGAACCGCGCCTGGCCGAAATCGGACAAGTCCCGCCGGTGCTTTTCCATCACCACCGGCACGCCCAGGTCCAGCGCCCGGCAGGCGGCGGCCAGCGCCTCCTCCCAGCCCGCCTTCCCGCAAGGCACGACGGTGTCCCTAACAATCCTGTTGCGCCTGATTTCCCGGACCCATAGACTGCCTGTCATCGCGCCTCCGTAATGGGGAGTGTTGCGGGGGCCGGCCCCCGCGCCCCCGCAAGGGACTTCGTCCCTTGACCCATTCTTTTTCATTATCACGCCGAGACCCATCCGCAGGTAGATTCCCTTTATACCCTCCGGGTCAAGGGATGGAATCCCATGCCGGGGGGTCCGGGGGACGGCGTCCCCCGGCTCCCTCCTCCCCCGTCCTCCCAAACATAAACGTCCCGCTCTTCTCGCCCACGGCGCGCAGGCGGACGCGGAGGCCCCCCGGCACTGGCTGGAGGTGGAAGTCGAAGCGGAAGGCGGCTTCGGTCAGGAGCACCTGGGCGAACATCTCGCCGCCCCTGACGCCGAAGCGGCCCAGGGTGGGCTGCGGCCGCTCGAAGGCCGCGGGGGTGCGGAACGCGCCCCGGTGCGCCTCCGGGCGCGACAGGACGAAGGCATAGGGGGTTGCCTTCTCCGGCGGCTGGTAGAACAGCCGCAGGGTGCCATCGTCCGGGGTCTCCAGCCGCAGCAGGCGCCCGTCCGCGGCCTCGTAGCTGCCCTCGCCGAAGGGCGGCTCCCCATCGTCGGGCGGCGGGGGCTCGGAGAGACTGCCGGCCAGCCGTTCCAACTCCGCCTGTTCCGCCGCGTTTCCGGGGGGCAGGGCCAGAAGCCCGTCCATCAGCCCGTGCAGCGCAGACATCTGCGTCCCCTCCCGGTTCAGCCCCGCGGTCACGCACAGCGCCAGGTTGCTCCCCCGGTCGACCAGCATCACCTGGCCGTGAATGCCGCCGCCCCGGTACCGTCCTTTCGGCCCCAGCCAGAACTGCCAGCCGTAGCCGCTCTCCCAGTCCGGCCAGTGCGGGCTGGCGCCCGGGTCGAAGGTGTCCGCCTGCCGGGCGGTCGCCTGAGGCAGGTAGTCCTCCGGCAGCAGGCGCTTCCCCTCCCAGACGCCGTCAAACAGCAGCAGCTGCGCCACGTGGGCCAGCTGAAGGCAGGAGAGGTGCAGCCCCGTGCCGCCGATGTTGTAGCCCTTCGGGCAGCAGTCCCACTGGGGCTTGCCGATGCCCAGCGGAAGGAACAGCCGCGGCGTCAGGTAATCCCGGACGCTCTCCCCGCAGCGCCTGCTCACCATGCGCCCCAGCAGGTAGGTGCCGTGGCTGTTGTAATGAAAATGCGCGCCCGGCTCGTGCGTGACGGGGTAGGACAGAAATGCCCGCGCCCAGTCGCGCTGTTCGCGCAGGGAGCGCAGCTCGCTCCGCTCGTCCAGGCCGGAGGTCATCGACAGCAGGTGGCGCAGGGTCACCTCCCGTAGCCGCGGGTCATGCCCGGTCGGCAGGCAGTCCGCAAGCACCTCCGAAACGCGGTCGTCGTAGGACAGCAGGCCCTCCCCGACCGCGATGCCCGCCGCCATGGAGACGAGGCTCTTGGACAGGGAGTACAGGGTGTGCGGCGTATCCGCCCGCCAGGGCGCCACGGACAGCGAATAGGCCTTCCCGTCCCGGACGAGCGCCAGGGAATGCAGGCCCGCGCCGCCGCGGGATTTTAAAAAGCGCAGGACGGCCCGGGAGCTCAGGCCCAGCGCCTCCGGGTGTGAAACATGGCGTAGTCCCGGCATGTGAATCCCTCCTGTTTGATAAGGGGATTATAACATGTTTGCCAGACCGCCCCGGAACAGCAGACCGGCGGCGGAGGCACGCCCGAAGCGGACAATTTTTGTCCCTTCGGTTGAGATTTCCGCTCCGGTGCCGTAGAATACGCTGCATACAGGAATGGACGCAAAGAGTTTCCGATAATATTCGCTGAAGGACGGATAACAATGTTCACCGCTTTTGGAATCCTGTCGATTCTTGCAGGAATCTTCGTGTTTTTCCAGGGCTCCATGCTGTCTGCCCTGTCAAATCTTGCCGATTCGTCCTCCAGGTCCCCGGTTGCCGGTTCGTTCATGGTGGTTGCAATCCTGCTGATTATCGCCGGGGCGTTCAGCATCGGCAGCAGCGGCGGGGCAAAAAAGGAAGCGTGAAAACAGCGGCGGTGACGTACCTCATCGCGTTCCTGGTCGCCTTCAACAACAGGGCTTCTGCCGGCGACATGATGGTGTGGACCTTCATATGCGCAATTATGGCTTTCGTCTACGTCCTTTGGCTGTCAATCCACCGGCAGGATGGCAATGAAGATATGGATGAGCCGGCTTCAGACAAATGGCAGGTTGAAGAATCCGGTGCCGCACCAATCCCGGAGTCGAAGGGAAACGAACTGGCAGCCGACCATGCCGACGCAGAAAAAACCCAGTCAAAATCAAACGTCGAAGTCTTGGAGGAACTCGGCCTCCTGCATGGGAAAGGGATTCTCACGGACGAGGAGTACACAAAAAAGAAGCAGGAGGTGCTCGGCAGGATGTGAGGCGGCATGTAGCCCGGCATGGAATTGATCCTGCGGGACTTCCCTGCCGGAGACCCTCATTCGCCCGCGTCACTTTCTGATGCGGACCACCTTTGCGGTGTGATATAATACCGCAAAAGGAGGCGCAAACAGATGGTTGTTCACGTATTCGACAACGAGGCACAGGTCGCGCGCGCGGCCGGGGCGGTTTTCGCGGCGCAGGTTCTCAACAAGCCGGACAGCGTTCTGGGCCTGGCCACCGGCTCCACGCCCATTTCCACCTATGAGGAACTCATCCGGCTCCACCGGGACGGGGTGCTGGATTTTTCGAAGGCCACCACCTTCAACCTGGACGAGTACGCGGGGCTGCCGACCAGCCATCCGGAGAGCTATATCTCCTTCATGAAGCGCCACCTCTTCGACCACGTGAACCTCAAGCA
>JAAZAQ010000206.1 GCA_012514225.1 Clostridiales bacterium
CCCAGCACGATGGCGCCGATGATGACCGGCACCTGCATGATGGTCATGCTGATGAAGGGGATGCGGATATAGCCCAGTCCGGTGACTTCAAGAAAAAAAAGGATGGCAGCCAGAATCGCCAGCTTGACCAGGTACTGCGTGCGCGCCCTGGTATTCTTCAATTGCGCCATGTTGGCCTCCGTTCAGGTTCTTTTCGGATACCCGACGTCCAGTTGGTGAAGCAGCGTCCGGCTCATTGGATACCGGCGGGGTGAGTATAGCAAGCGAAAAAAGGGCTGTCAATGCTGGGCGGAAAACGGCTGAATCCGGCACGTCACTCCGGCGGGAGAAGGGCGGGCGCGACGCGTTTGAGGCTGAGTTCCGCCTTGTAGACCCGGTTCTTCTTTTCCCCCGCGGCAATCAAGGCCTCCCGCGCCTGTCGCAGCGTATAGCCCTCCAGCAGGAGCGCCAGCAGCCGGGCTTCGGTGCCGGCCGCCTCCTCTTCCTCCTGCCTTGCCTGCGTGCCGGACAGGCGGAGCACCAGGCAGAACTCCCCGCGCAGCAGCCCCTCATCCGCCCGGAGCGCATCGCGGACCTCCCGCGCGATGCCCCGCAGGGTCTGCTCGTGGAGCTTGGAAACTTCGCGGCTCAGGGACACCTCCGCCTCCGGGAACACCTCGCAGACCGCGTCCATCAGGCCCAACACGCGCCGGGGGGACTCGTACATCACCGCCAGGCGGTCCCGGCCGGACAAGCGGTTGAGGAAGGCCAGCAATTCGCCCTTCTTCCGGGGCGGGAAGCCGAGGAAGGTAAACTCCGTTTCCTCAAAGCCGCTGACCGACAGGGCGGCGAGCAGGGCGGACGGGCCCGGGACGGACAGCACGTCGACGCCCGCCTGCGCGACGGCGCGCACCAGCAACGCGCCGGGGTCGGACACCGCGGGCGTGCCCGCGTCTGTCACCAGGGCGACCTTCAGGTCCTCCTTTTGCATTTGCTCCACTAATGCGCGGGCGGTCTCCGCCTCGTTGTGCCGGTGGCAGCTCTGCAGCCTTGTCCGGACCCCGAAGGCGGTCAGCAGGCCCCGGGTCACCCGGGTGTCCTCCGCCAGGATGAGGTCGGCCTCCTTCAGGACGCGAAGCGCCCGGGGGCTCAGGTCCTCCAGGTTGCCAATCGGGGTGGCGACGACGTACAGGACGCTCATATGCCCAGCCTTTCGGCGACCCGCAGCCGCGCGCTGCGCGAGCGGGGATTGCTTTGCAGTTCCGATTCGGAAGGCGTCAGGGGGTACCCCTTCGGCAGGCTGACCAGCGGCCGGCGGCCGCAGACGCACATCGGCGCATCCTTCGGGCAAACGCAGGGGTTTTTCATCCGCGCGAAGGCCTGCTTGACGGCGCGGTCCTCGATGGAGTGGAAGGTGATAACGCACAGGCGCCCGCCGGGGTTCATCAGGCCGGCCAGCCCTTCCAGCGCGCCGGCCAGGGGGGCGATTTCCCCGTTGACCGCGATGCGCACCGCCTGGAAGGCCCGCCTTGCGGGGTGCCCCTCCTCCTTGCGCCGTACGGCCTTGGGGATGGCGCGGTCCACCGCGCGCACGAGGTCGAACGTCGTTTCGAAAGGCTTTTCTTCGCGCATCTGGACGACGACGCGGGCGATGCGCGCAGCCCAGCGCTCGTCCGCATATTCGTAAAGGGCTTTCGCAATCTCCTTTTCGGGTGTCCCGTTGAGCCATTCCGCCGCCGTCAGGCCGCCGGTCGGGTCCATGCGCATGTCCAGCGGCGCGTCCTCGTGGTAGGAAAACCCGCGACTTGGCGTGTCCAGCTGCCAGGAGGACACACCCAAATCCAGCAGGACGCCGTCCAGGCGCGCGTCCCCCAGCAGCCCGGGCGCGTCATGGAAGTTGCCGTGCAGCAGGCGAGCCCCCGGCCAGGCGGACAGGCGCGTGCCCGCCGCCGCCAGCGCCTCCGGGTCGCGGTCCATGGCGTACAGGGTGCAGCGGCCGCCCAGCGCCTTTAAGATGCCCTCGCTGTGCCCGCCGCCGCCCACCGTGCCGTCCAGGTAGACGCCGCCCTCCTTGAGATTCATCGCGTGGAGCGCTTCCGGCAGCAGCACCGGCACATGGGAGAACTCCGCCGGCGCGCTCACGGCTTCAGGTCGTCCACGCGCCGCAGGAGGGCGGCGCGCATGTCGCGGTTGCGGGCCAGTTTTTCGCGCTCCGCCTCTACCAGCGGGGCGGGCGCCTTGGCGAGGAAGCCCGGGTTGTCCAGCTTGCCCTCGCCCCGGCGGATTTCCGCCTCCAGCGCGTCCGCCTCAGCCGACAGCCGCGCGATTTCGCGCGCCAGATCCACCAGGTCGCCCAGGGGAATCAGCGCCTCGCCGGCCGGGGTGACCGCGGACACGGTCTTTTCTTCGATTTGCCCGCCTTCCGCCAGCAGGGTCATGGTGGAGACGGAGGCCAGGCGCCGGAAGGAGGGCTCCGCCGCCGAAAGCGTGTCCGCCCAGCCCTCCGCGGGGCGGAGCAGCAGGCGCGCCTTGTGCCCGGGCTGCACCTTCATCTCCTGGCGAAGCGCGCGGACGGCGCGGATAATTTCCATCACGCCCTCCATCTGCCGCTCCTCCTGTGGGTAGTCGTCCGCCTCCAGGGCGACGGGCCAGTCCGAAAGCATGCAGGAGGCCTGCGCGTTGCCGGGCAGGAAGGCGTAGATGGCCTCCGTCAGGAAGGGCATGAAGGGATGCAGCAGGCGCAAGAGCGCGGAAAGCACCTTCTGCAGCGCCGCGCGGGCGGCCGCCTTGCGTTCCGGCGCGCCGTCGAGCAGGTCGCCCTTGGACAGCTCGATGAACCAGTCGCAAAACTCGCTCCAGATGAAATCGTACAGCTTCTGCGCGGCCAGGCCCAGCTCGTTGGCGTCCAGGTGAGCCGTGACCTCGCGGACGGCGCGGTTCATGCGGGACAGAATCCATTTCTCCGGCGCGGTGTTCGGACCGGGCCGGGCGGCGTCCCCCCCTTCCCCCAGGTTCATCAGCACGAAGCGCGCCGCGTTCCAGACCTTGTTGGCGAAGTTGCGGGCGGCCTCGGTCTTTTCCTTGCTGAAGCGCATGTCCGCGCCCGGGCTGACGCCCAGCAGCAGGGAGAAGCGCAGCGCGTCCGCGCCGTAGGCCTCCACGATTTCCAGGGGGTCGATGCCGTTGTTGAGGGACTTGGACATCTTGCGGCCCTGGTCGTCCCGCACGATGCCGTGGATTAGCACCGTGTCAAAGGGCGTCCGCCCGGTGTGCTCGATACCCGAAAAAATCATGCGGGCGACCCAGAAAAAGATGATGTCGTAGCCCGTGACCAGGGTGCTGGTGGGGTAGAAACGCGCGAGGTCCGGTGTTTGCTCCGGCCAGCCCAGGGTGGAGAAAGGCCAGAGGGCGGAGGAGAACCAGGTGTCCAGCACGTCCTCGTCCTGGCGAAGCCTTGCGCTCCCGCAGTCCGGGCAGGTGTCCGGGGATTCGCGAGTGACGATGACCCGGCCGCACTCCTCGCAGTACCAGGCGGGGATGCGGTGGCCCCACCACAACTGGCGGCTGATGCACCAGTCGCGGATGCCCTCCATCCAGTTGTAGTAAATTTTGGAGAAGCGCTCGGGAATGAAGCGGGTGTCGCCGTCCCGCACAGCCGCGATGGCCGGTTTGGCCAGGGGCTCCATCTTCACGAACCACTGGCGGCTCATCAGGGGCTCCACCGTGGTGCCGCAGCGCGAGCAGCCGCCCACGCTGTGCGCGTAGTCCTGCGTTTTGACGAGCAGGCCTTGCTCCTCCAAGGCCTTGAGCACGCGTACGCGGCATTCCTTCGCGCTGAGGCCCGCGAACTCCGCGCCGGCGTTTTCGTTCATGGTGCCGTCGTCGTTCATCACCCGCAGCGGCGGCAGGTTGTGGCGCAGGGCGACCTCGAAGTCGTTGGGATCGTGCGCCGGGGTCATCTTGACCGCGCCGGTGCCGAAGGCCGGGTCCACGTAGTCGTCCGCGACCACGGGCAGCTCGCGCCCCGAGATGGGCAGGACGACCGACTTCCCGACCAGGTGGCGGTAGCGCTCGTCGTTCGGGTTGACGGCCACGCCGGTGTCCCCTAGCATGGTCTCCGGGCGGGTGGTGGCGATGACCAACCCATCGCCGCCGTCCGGGGCGGGATAGCGGATGAACCAGAGGTGGTCGTTGCGGTCCTCGTATTCCACCTCGATGTCGCTCAGCGCCGTTTTGCAGGCCGGGCACCAGTTGATGATGCGCTCCCCGCGGTAGATGAGGCCTTTTTCATACAGGCGGACGAAAACCTCGACGACCGCGCGCGAGCAGCCCTCGTCCATGGTGAACCGCTCGCGGTCCCAGTCGCAGCTGGCGCCCATGCGCCGCAGCTGGCGGGTGATTTGGCCGCCGTACTCCTTCTTCCACGCCCAGGCGCGGCTGAGGAAGGCTTCCCGGCCGATGCCCGCCTTGGTCAGGCCTTCCTTCCGCATCTGCTCGACGATTTTGTTCTCCGTCGCGATGGAGGCGTGGTCCGTGCCCGGCAGCCAGAGCGTGTCGTCCCCCCGCATGCGGTGGTAGCGGATAAGCACGTCCTGCATGGTGGCGTCCAGCGCGTGGCCCATGTGCAGCTGCCCGGTGATGTTGGGCGGCGGCATGACGATGCAGTAGGGCGGCTTCCCCGCCCCGCCCGCAGGCGCGAACGCGCCGGAGGTTTCCCAGCGCTCGTAGATGTCCTTCTCCATCCCCTGGGGCTGGTAGGTCTTTTCCATGCCAAATTCGCCTCTGCCCATGTTCCCCTCCATACAAAAGGGCGCCTGTCCCTGAAGGACGGGCGACCCGTGGTACCACCTTGCTTCGCGGCGCGTACGCCGCCTCTTTGCGCTGTATCGGGCGCGGCCGGCGGGAACCCCCGCAGCCCTCGGGAGCGACCTTCCGCGGCGTTCCCCCGGCGCCCTCCCAGCCTCGGGGCGCCTCTCTTCAGGGTTCCGGCCGCGTACTCCTCTCCCTCACAGGGCAGGCTCAGAAAAGGTCAGGCCTTCTTCTTCTCCGTGTCCATCACCAGCACCTGGGCGCCGTCATAGGTGCCGCACTTCTTGCAGACGCGGTGCGCCAGCTTCATCTCCTGGCACTTCGGGCACTTGACGATGGCAGGCAGGTCCAATTTGTAATGCGTCCTGCGCCGGCGGCCGCGCGCCCGGGAAACTTTCATTTTTGGGACAGCCATGATTACTCCTCCTGATGCTTGGTGAGCAACTGCTGGAGCGCGGCAAAGGGGCGCGCGTCCGCAGACGTCTCTTCGTTGTTGGTTTCTTCCGTCCGGCAGGCCGGGCTTTCCGGCACCCCGGCGCAGCCTTTCCCGCAGAGGAACCGCAAGGGCAGATCCAGTACGGCGAGGGACAGGACGAGCGGGGTGAGGTCAACCCGGTTGCCGGTGAAGGTCAGGCGCTCCTCCCAGGGGTCCGGCTCGCCGGGCACCTGGTCTTCCCGGGTGTAAGCCTCCTCGAAGGGAAGGCTCACCCTGTGGTCCACCGGCTCCAGGCACCTGGCACAGGCGCCCCGCGCCCGAGCTTCCAGCCGCGCTTTGAAAATCAGCGCGTCGCCCGAGAGCTGGAACGTGCCCTTCACAAGGGCGGGCTCCGGAAAAGTGACCGTTTCGCCCAATACGTCCTGTTCGGGCAGGTCGACCCGGTGCTCGAAGGGGACCTCGGTCCCCGGAAGCCGCAGCGCGGCCGAAATGTCCAGCGGCAACGCGCTTCCTCCCTCCATGGTGAACAGATTGGTATTATAGCGGTGCCCGGCAGGCTTGTCAAACGGTTTTTCGCCCCGGCGGCCCTACTCCGCGCCGTCCCCCTGTGCCCCGCCTTCCGGGTTTACCGGGGTGATGATGACATGGCGGTTGGGCTCCTCGCCTTCCGAATGGGTGGCGACGTCCGGGAAGGCCTGCAGCGCGCTGTGGAAAATCCGGCGCTCGTAGGGGTTCATGGGCTCCATGCTGACCCGGCGGCCGGTTTTCCGCGCGCGGTTGGCCATGCGGTTGGCCAGGCGCACCAGCGCCTCCTCGCGCTTGCGGCGGTAGCCCTCGCTGTCCAGGGTGACGCGGACGTAGTCCTCCCGCCCGCGGTTGACGCGCAGGCTGGTCAGGTATTGCAGCGCGTCCAGGGTTTCGCCGCGGCGGCCGATGAGGATGCCCTGCGGGTCGCCGTCCATCTGGACGAAGACGTGCCCCTCGGCGTCGGTGGACACGGCGGCGCTAATGTCCAGGCCCATCAGGCGGGTCAGCTCCTGGACGAACTGCTGGGCCACGCCCTCCGGCAGGGCGGGGTCGGCCTGCGGCGCCGGGACGACCGGCGCGCGCTCCCGCGGCTTCTCCGCCGCTTCATTCCTGGCCTCGCCCGCGGGCTTCCGGCCCCCGCGCGGGCGGCGGGCGCGGGCGGGCTTTTTTTCTTCCGTTGCAGGCGCCTCTTCCGCGGGTTTTGCAGGCGCCGCGGCTTCCTTCGCCGCCTGTCTGGCAGGCGCGGGTTCCCTGCGGGGCGGCTGCTGCGTACGGGGCGCCGGCTGCGTCTCCTGGCGCGGCGCGGCGGGGCGTTTGGATAGGGAGTCCTTGAACAGGTCGGCGGTGTCGCCGCCCTTGTCCTCTTCCCGGGGGGTCAGGCGCACCCTGGCCATGCGGCTGCCGAAGAGGCCGAACAGGCCTTTGGAGCCCTCCTCCAGGATTTCGACGTTGACCTCGCCGATGGACAGCCCGCTGCTTTCCAGGCCCGCGGAGATGGCTTCCTCGACCGTGCGGCCGGTTGCTTCAAACGATTTCATTTGACCGTCCCTTCCAGGGGCGTCTGCTCCTGCGTCAGTTTGTCCTTGCGGTCAAAGTAGACGTTGATGAAATAGCTCATGCCCGTGGCGATGAGGTTGCTGGTGACCCAGTAGAGCGCGAAGGCGGCGGTGCTGGTCAGGCAGATGTAGACGGAAAAGAGGGGGAAGAAATACTTCATGAAGTTGCCCATGCCGGGCGTCTGGCCCTGAGCGCCGGGCTGCTGGCCGGCCGCCTGGGGGTTGACCTTGGTCATCAGCAGCTGGCTGACGCCCGCCAGCACCGGCAGGATGAGCAGGCCGTTGTACTGCACGTATACCTGGATGGAGAAGAGGAAGAGGTTGATGTTTTCAAACCCGGGCATCAGGGCGACCGCGGCCTTGAAGGCGTCCATCTGCTGCATGGCGGCGGTGATGGAAGGCAGCGCCAGCTTGAGCGCGTCGGCGCTGGCGAAGCTCAGCGTGCCGCCGAATTCCTGCACGTGCAGGGCGACGTTCTGCAGGATGGCCTGGCGGGAAGCCTCCGAAAGGCCGTTCCAGACGGACTGCCAGACCTCCGCGCCGATGGGCTGGATGGAGGAGAGCATCGGGGCGACCGGCGCGAACAGGGAATCGGCCATCCAGATGTTCTTGACCCACAGCCAGCCCTCGTAGGTGGGCGTGCCACCCTCCAGGAAGGTGAAGACCTGGCGGACGATCTGCTCGTTGGCGATGGCGCGCATGGCGCCGAACATCGCGAAGAGGATGGGCAGCTGGATGAGCATGGGCAGGCAGCCGGACAGCGGGTTGTAGCGCTCCTTGCGCATGAGCTCGGACTGCTTTTGCTGGAGCTTGGCCTTGTCGTTGGCGTATTTCTTCTGCAGCGCGTTGAGCTGGGGCTGGATTTTGGCCATCTTGCGCATGCCCTTGCGGCTGGAGATATCCAGCGGCATCAGGACGACGCGAACCAGGAGCGTGAACACCACGATGGCCCAGCCATGGTTCTGGATGATGCCGTAGAGCCACTGGATGACGCCCGCCAGGGCATTGGTGATTGCTGACACTGGAGTTAGTCCCTCCTTATTACTGCATCGGGCAATTCCGGCACGGGGTCATAGCCGCCCTTGCTGAAGGGATTGCACCGAAGGATACGCTTGACGGCCATCCAGCCCCCGCGCAGCGCGCCGAAACGCTCCAGCGCGGTCAGGGCGTATTGGGAACAGGTGGGCTGGTAGCGGCAGGACGCGGGCAGGTGGGGGCTGAGAGCCCTGCGATAAAAGGTGACCAGGGCGACGAGCAGGCGTTTCACGAGGACGCCCTGAACAGGCCGAGCTTGCCCAGATGCCTGCGCATCTGCTCCTCAAGCTGCCGGTAGCCCGCGCCCGCCGCCTCCGCGTTGGCGGTGAAAACATAGTAGCCGGGCTTGAGCGTGGGGATGAGGAGGCGGAAGCATTCGCGCATCCTGCGCTTGACCCGGTTGCGTACGACCGCGTTGCCGACCGTCCGGCTGACCGAGAAACCGCCCTGCAGGCGCCTGGCCTGCACGTAGTGCAGCCTGAACAGCTTGCCGGAAACGTGCTTCCCCTTCCGGTACACGTAGCGGAACTGGCCGTTCTTCCGGATCCTGTACTGCTGCTGCATGCCGATTCACACCGCCCCCCCAAGCAAAACCCGCCCCCTGCGCGACGCGCGGCGCTTTTCGGGCGGGTCTCAGCCGAGCGGGACCTGGACCACGCCGCTCAGGCGGACAGAACCTTGCGGCCCCTGCGCCGGCGGGCGGCCAGCACGCGGCGGCCGTTCTTGGTGGCCATGCGCTGGCGGAAACCGTGCACCTTGCTGCGCTGGCGTTTCTTGGGTTGATACGTTCCGACGTTCATGGTTTCACTCCTTGCTTTGGGCGGCGCGGCTGACGCATTCGCATAAACCGGCACTTTAACTATTGCACTATAACTTGCCGCCCGGCGGCTGTCAAGACGCGGTTTGCGGTTCGCGCAGCAAGGGAAGGATTTCGCTTGACAGTACCCTGAAGTGGTGCTATTATTTACGATTGCATCAGTATCGTCTGATTGCGCCGGCAGAAGGTTCCTACCACTATATGGAACGCGGCTGGAACGCGGGGCGGCTGGGCGACAATAAAGGGGTGATTTGATAAGATGGCGCACGAAGTCCAAATGGGAAAGCTACGCAAACGCATGAGTTTCTCCCGCATCGACGAAGTCCTCGACATGCCCAACCTCATCGAGGTACAGAAGAACTCCTATCAAAGGTTCCTGGACGAGGATTTCCGGGAAGTGCTTGCGGACGTGTCCCCCATTACCGACTACAGCGAGAACCTGGTGCTCGAGTTCGTCGACTACAGCCTGGACAAGACCCCCAAGAACAGCGTGGAGCGCTGCAAGGAGCGCGACCTGACCTACGCCGCGCCGCTGAAGGTGTTCGTGCGGCTGAAGAACAAGGAAACCGGGGAAATCAAGGAGAGCGAAGTCTTCATGGGGGATTTCCCCCTGATGACCGAACACGGCACCTTTATCATCAACGGCGCGGAGCGCGTCATCGTCAGCCAGCTGGTTCGCTCCCCCGGCGTCTATTTCTCCATGCAGATCGACAAGGCCGGCAAGCAGCTGTTCGCCGGGCAGATTATCCCCAACCGGGGCGCCTGGATCGAGTTTGAGACGGACAGCAACGACGGGCTGTGGGTGCGCATCGACCGCGCGCGCAAGCTGCCGGTGACGGTCATCCTGCGGGCGCTGGGCTACGGGACCGACGAGCAGCTCATCGACCTGCTGGGCGAGGACGAGCGCCTCAACACCACCATCGCGGTGGGCGACGCCAACATCAAGTCGGAAACCGAGGCGCTGCTGGAGATTTACCGCAAGCAAAAGCCCGGCGAGCCGCCCACGGAGGACGGCGCCCGGGTGCTGCTGCACAACCTGTTCTTCGACCCAAAGCGCTACGACCTGATGCGGGTGGGGCGCTACAAGTACAACAAGAAGCTGGGCGTCGCCGACCGAATTACCGGGCAGGTCGCCGCGCAGACCATCTCCGACCCCGAGACCGGCGAGGTGCTGGCCAAGAAGGACAGCGTCATCAGCGAGGAGACGGCGAAAAAAATCCAGAACGCCGGCGTCAACGTGGTGACCCTGAAGGTGGGCGAGCAGACGCACAAGGTGGTGGGCAACAATTTTGCCGACGCGTCCTTCCACCTGCCTTTCGACCCGAAGGAGTGCGGCATCCTTGAAAGCGTGCATCTGCCCACCCTCAAGCACCTGCTCAGCCAGGTGCCCGAGGAGGACTGGAAGCGCGCGGTCACCGAGAACGCCGCCGTCCTGGTGCCCAAGCACATCATCATCGACGACATCGTCGCCTCCATCAGCTATTTCCTGGGGCTGCCCCACGGCATCGGCACGGTGGACGACATCGACCACCTGGGCAACCGCCGCCTGCGCAGCGTGGGCGAGCTGCTGCAAAACCAGGTGCGCATCGGCATGTCGCGCCTGGAGCGCGTGGTGCGCGAGCGCATGGCCATCCAGGACGCCAACGACGTCAAGCCCGGCGACCTGATCAACATCCGCCCGGTGTCCGCCGCCATCAAGGAGTTCTTCGGCTCCTCACAGCTGTCCCAGTTCATGGACCAGCCCAATCCGCTGGCGGAACTGACGCACAAGCGCCGCCTGTCCGCGCTGGGGCCGGGCGGCCTCAACCGCGACCGCGCGGGCATGGAGGTGCGCGACGTCCACTACAGCCATTACGCGCGCATCTGCCCGATCGAGACGCCGGAAGGCCCCAACATCGGCCTGATCGGCTCCCTGGCGACCTACGCGCGGATTAACGAATACGGTTTCATCGAGGCCACCTACCGCAAGGTGGACCCCAAGACCCACCGGGTCACCGACGAGATTGTCTTCATGACCGCGGACGAGGAGGACAAGTACAACGTCGCCCAGGCCTTGGAGCCCCTCAACGCCGACGGCAGCTTTGTCAACGACCTGGTGACGGTGCGCTGGCGCGAGGAAGTGCTGCGCGTGCCCAAGGAGAAGGTGGACTTCATCGACGTGTCCTCCAAGCAGCTGGTGTCCGTCGCCACCTCCATGATCCCCTTCCTGGAGAACGACGACGCCAACCGCGCGCTGATGGGCTCCAACATGCAGCGGCAGGCCGTCCCCCTCCTGACCCCGCAGGCGCCCATCGTCGGCACGGGCATGGAGTATAAAGCCGCCTACGACTCCGGCGTGGTGCAGCTGTCCAAGCACGAGGGCACGGTGGAGCGGGTCAGCGCCAACGAAATCGTGGTGAAGGACGACCTGGGCGAAAAGCACAGCTATCCGCTTATCAAATTTGCCCGTTCCAACCAGTCCACCTGCATCAACCAGCGGCCGCGGGTCAGCGTCGGGGACCGCGTGGACAAGGGCGACCTGCTCGCCGACGGCCCGGCCACCGACCAGGGCGAAATCGCGCTGGGGCGCAACGTGCTCATCGGCTTCATGAGCTGGGAGGGCTACAACTTCGAGGACGCCGTGCTCATCAGCGAGAAGCTGGTGCGGGAGGACGTGTACACCTCCATCCATATCGAGGAGTACGAGTCCGAGGCGCGGGAGACCAAGCTGGGGCCGGAGGAAATCACCCGGGACATCCCCAACGTGGGCGAGGAAGCCTTGAAGGACCTGGACGAGTTCGGCATCGTGCGCATCGGCGCCGAGGTGCGCTCCGGCGACATCCTGGTGGGCAAGGTGACCCCCAAGGGCGAAACCGAGCCCACGGCGGAAGAGCGGCTGCTGCGCGCGATTTTCGGCGAGAAATCCCGCGAGGTGCGCGACACCTCGCTCAAGGTGCCCCACGGCGAGTCCGGCATCGTGGTGGACGTGAAGCTGTTCACCCGGGAAAACAAGGACGAGCTGTCCCCCGGGGTCAACCAGATGGTGCGTGTGTACATCGCGCAGAAGCGCAAAATCTCGGTCGGCGACAAGATGGCCGGCCGCCACGGGAACAAGGGCGTCGTGTCCCGCATCCTGCCGGAGGCGGACATGCCCTTCCTGCCTGACGGCACGCCGCTTGAAATCGTTCTGAACCCCCTGGGCGTGCCCTCGCGCATGAACCTGGGCCAGGTGCTGGAAGTGCACCTGGGCATGGCGGCCAAGGCGCTGGGCTGGCACGTGGCCACCCCGGTGTTCGACGGCGCCAACGAGCTGGACGTGGAGGAGCACCTGCTGAAAGCCGGCTTCAGCAAGGACGGCAAGACCACGCTGTACGACGGCCGGACCGGCGAGCCCTTTGAGAACAAGGTGACCGTCGGCTACATGTATTACCTGAAGCTCCACCACCTAGTGGACGACAAGATGCACGCGCGCTCCACCGGCCCCTACTCCCTGGTGACCCAGCAGCCGCTGGGCGGCAAGGCGCAGTTCGGCGGCCAGCGCTTCGGCGAGATGGAGGTCTGGGCGCTGGAGGCCTACGGCGCCGCCAATACCCTGCAGGAAATCCTGACCGTCAAGTCCGACGACGTCGTCGGGCGCGTCAAGGCCTACGAGGCCGTGGTCAAGGGCAATTCCATCCCCACCCCCGGCATCCCGGAAAGCTTCAAGGTGCTCATCAAGGAGCTGCAGGCGCTGAGCCTGGACATCAAGGTCTGGGGCAGCGACCAGGAGCAGATTGTCATCAAGGAGTTCGAGGACGAGGAACCGCCGATGTTCCGCAGGCCGGAAACCAAGGCCGCGATTGGCGAATCCGCCGAGGACCTGGACGACCTTGAGCTCGACGCGCTGAGCCTGTCGATGGACGACCTGGCGCTGGCGGACGAGCTGGACAGCGAGGCGCAGGCCGCGCCCGTCCGCAAAGGCGCGCTGCTCTCCGACGAAACGGACGAGGACGGCGAGCCGGAGGACGAGGGGGACGATGACGACGACCTGGACCTGGACTTCGGCGACGACATCGAGATTGAATGACGGGACGCGCACAGCGAGGAGTAATGGCGAATGTTTGAACTGACAAACCTTGAATCCATCCAGATCGGCATGGCGTCCCCGGAGGAAATCCGCCTGTGGTCCTACGGCGAGGTCACCAAGCCTGAAACCATCAACTACCGCACCCTGAAGCCCGAGCGCAGCGGCCTGTTCTGCGAGCGCATCTTCGGGCCGGTGAAGGACTGGGAGTGCAGCTGCGGCAAGTACAAGCGCGTCAAGTACCGGGACAAGGAAAAAATCTGCGACAAGTGCGGCGTGCAGGTCACCCGCGCCAAGGTGCGCCGCGAGCGCATGGGCCACATCGAGCTGGCCGCCCCGGTCAGCCACATCTGGTATTTCAAGGGCATCCCCAGCCGGATGGGCATGCTGATGGACGTCAGCCCCCGCAACCTGGAGAAGGTGCTGTACTTCGCCTCCTACATCGTTATCGACCCGGGCAACACCGACCATACCAAGACGGAGAAGTACGCGCTGATTTCGGACTCCGCCTACCGCCAGCTGATGGCCAAGCCCGAGGAGGAGCGCGGCAGCTTCAAGGCGGGCATCGGGGCGGAAGCCATCAAGGCGCTGCTGAAGGAGCTGGACCTGGAGGCGCTCAGCCGCAGCCTGAAGGAAGAAATCGAGCTGTTGACCGAAAAGGAGCGCGACAAGGAGACGGAGAGCCAGCGGCGCTCCCACGCCGTCAAGCGCCTGGAGGCAGTCGAGGCCTTCCGGCAGAGCAAGAACAAGCCCGAATGGATGATCCTGGACGTGCTGCCGGTCATCCCGCCGGACCTGCGCCCCATGGTGCAGCTGGACGGCGGCCGCTTCGCGACCAGCGACCTGAACGACCTGTACCGCCGCGTCATCAACCGCAACAACCGCCTCAAGCGGATGCTGGAGATGGGGACGCCGGACATCATCGTGCGCAATGAGAAGCGCATGCTGCAGGAGGCCGTTGACGCCCTGATTGACAACGGCCGCCGCGGACGCGCCGTCACCGGCCCGGGCAACCGGCCGCTGAAGTCCTTAAGCGACCTGCTGCGCGGCAAGCAGGGCCGCTTCCGCCAGAACCTGCTGGGCAAGCGCGTGGACTATTCCGGGCGCTCGGTCATCGTGGTCGGCCCCGAGCTCAAGCTGCACCAGTGCGGGCTGCCCAAGGAAATGGCGCTGGAGCTGTTCAAGCCCTTCGTCATGGAGCAGCTGGTCAAGCTGGGCATCTCCAACAACGTCAAGAGCGCCAAGCGCGCCGTGGAAAAAGTGCGCCCCGAGGTGTGGGACATCCTGGAGGACGTCATCCACGAGCACCCGGTGCTCCTAAACCGCGCCCCCACCCTGCACCGCCTGGGCATCCAGGCCTTCGAGCCCGTGCTGGTGGAAGGCAAGGCCATCAAGCTGCACCCCCTGGTCTGCACCGCCTACAACGCCGACTTTGACGGCGACCAGATGGCCGTCCACGTGCCGCTGTCCGCGGAGGCGCAGGCCGAAGCCCGCTTCCTGATGCTGGCGGCCAACAACATCATGAAGCCGCAGGACGGCAAGCCCGTCATCTCCCCCACCCAGGACATGGTCATCGGCTGCCACTACCTGACGCTGCTGGACGAGAACGCCCGGGGCGCCGGGCGCGTGTTCGCTTCCATGGACGAGGCCGAGATGGCCTATCACGAGCAGGAAATTTCCCTGCACGCGCCCATTAGGGTGCGGCTGACGCGCACCTTCGGGGAAAAGACCGAGCGGCGGCTGGTGGACTGCACCCTGGGCCAGCTGATTTTCAACTCCGTCATCCCCCAGGACCTGGGCTTCCAGCCCCGGCAGAGCCTTGAGGACGCCTTCCTGATGGAAATCGACCACGAGGTGGTCAAGAAGGACCTGGGCCGCATCGTGGACAACTGCTACCACGTGCACGGCGTCAACGTGTGCGCGCAGGTGCTGGACGACATCAAGCGCCTGGGATACGCCTATTCCACCCGCGGCGCGATTACCGTCTCCATCTCCGACATCGTCGTGCCCCCGGAAAAGCAGCAGTGGCTGGACGAGGCCGACCAGAAGGTCAGCAACATCGAAGCCAAGTACCGCCGCGGCCTGATGAGCGAGGACGAGCGCTACAAGTCCGTCATCCAGGTCTGGGCCGACACGACCACGCAGTTGAAAAATCGCGTGATGAAGGTGCTGGACAAGGACAATCCCATTTTCATGATGACCAACTCCGGCGCCCGCGGCTCGGTGGGGCAGGTGTCCCAGCTGGCCGGCATGCGCGGGCTGATGGCCTCCCCTTCCGGGAAGACCATCGAGCTGCCCATCCGCGCGAACTTCCGCGAGGGGCTCAACGTCCTGGAGTTCTTCATGTCCTCCCACGGCAGCCGCAAGTCCCTGGCCGACACCGCGCTGCGCACGGCCGACTCCGGCTACCTGACCCGACGGCTGGTGGACGTGAGCCAGGAGGTCATCGTGCGGGAGGTGGACTGCTTCGAAAGCCGCGGCGAAGTCATCCGCGGCATCACGGTGCAGCCCATCAGCGAAATCGAGACGCTGGAGGAGCGCATCAACGGGCGCGTGGCGGCCGAGGACGTGACCCACCCCGTCACCGGCGAGCTGCTCTGCGCGGTCAACCAGGAAATCAACCAGCTGACGGCGCGCAAGATTTCGGACGCGGGCGTCAAGGAAATGATGGTGCGCAGCGTCCTGACCTGCCGATGCCAGACGGGCGTGTGCGCCAAGTGCTACGGCACCAACCTGGCCCACAGCGGCCTGGTGGGCATCGGTGAGGCGGTCGGCATCATCGCCGCCCAGTCCATCGGTGAGCCGGGCACGCAGCTGACGATGCGGACCTTCCACACCGGCGGCGTCGCCCTGACGGAGGACATCACGCAGGGCCTGCCCCGCGTGGAGGAGCTGTTCGAGGCGCGCAAGCCCAAGCGCGAGGCGACCCTGGCCGACATCAGCGGCACGGTGAGCATCCAGACCACCAAGAAACGGCGCGAAATCGTCATCACCTCAGACATCAACCCGGAGGAGAAAAAGGCCTACCTCATCCATTACGGCGCCCGGTTGCGCGTTGAAAGCGGCGACCATGTGGAAGCCGGGGACGAGCTGATCGAAGGCTCCATCAACCCCCACCACCTGCTGCGCATCCTGGGCATCAAGGCCGTGCAGGAATACCTGCTGCGCGAGGTGCTCAGCGTTTACCACAGCCAGGGTGTGGGCCTGGCGGACAAGCATATCGAAGTCATCATCCGCCAGATGCTACGCAAGGTGCGGGTGGAAGAATCCGGGGACACGGACCTGCTGCCGGGCAGCCTGGTCGACATCTTCCAGTTCGACGAAGCCAATGCCAGGGCGGTCGCCGCCTTCGAGGCGCGGGTCGCCGACGGCGCCGCCAGCCCGGACGACCAGCCGCGCACGGCCAGCGCCAAGCGCGTGCTGCTGGGCATCACCAAGGCTTCCCTGGCGACGGACTCCTTCCTCTCCGCGGCCTCCTTCCAGGAGACCACCCGCGTGCTGACCGAGGCCGCCATCAAGGGCAAGGTCGACCCGCTGGACGGGCTGAAGGAGAACGTCATCATCGGGAAGCTCATCCCCGCCGGAACAGGCATGCGCCGCTACAAGAACATCGAGCTGCAGGAAACGTACTGACATTTATAAGGAACCAAGACAGCGACGCCGCCCTTTCGGGGCGGCGTCAGACTGTCAAAAAACCAATTCATGGGAGGTATCGGAGGGCGAAGCCCTCTGATGGTAATCCGCGGCAGCGACATGTGCGGTGCCGCGGGTTTTGGCTTTAGACAAAACATTTCCGCGAATTTCTGC
>JAAZAQ010000207.1 GCA_012514225.1 Clostridiales bacterium
CGGATTAAGGGCAGGATTTCCTCCGGCACCACCGCGTCCTCCGGGCGGTCCGGGTCGATGGCCAGGATGGGCTTGAGCAGCCGGCCGGACAGGTAGTCCGCCAGCGGCAGGCTGAGGAGCGCCAGCAACAGGACGCCAAAGGCGGTCAGCGGCAGCACGCCGGAGGCCACACGGGACGCGACGCGCTCCGGCTCGGACAGGCGCAGCACGCTGCCGTCGTCCAGCCGCAGGGCGCTGTAGACCAGCGTTGCGCGCAGGGTCTGCGAATAGCGGACGGCGGAGCCGAAGCCCGTTTCCAGCGCCTGGCGCACCTCGGGCCGGCCGGCGTGGTTTTCCAGTTCCGTCCCGGCCTGGTTGTCAAACAGCACGGCGCCGTCCGGGGACAGGTAGGTCAGCCTCGAGGGGGAGGCCTGGACCTGAAGCACCGCGAGCCCGCCGCCCGCCTGCATGCGGGTTTTCAGCAGCGCCGCCTCTTCCTTCAGCCGCAGGGCCAGCTGGTCGCGGGAGGCGGAGGCGACCACGGCAGAGGACAGGAAGGCCGCGGACACACCGAAGAGCAGGATGAGGAGGATGAAGGACAGGAAAATCCGTTTTCTCATCGAGGCTTTCCCCTCCTTTCCCCCATTAAGGACCGAAGCCGCCCGGGCACGCTCAGGTCGCCTTCCCCGGCGCGGCGTCCGGCGCGCCGTCCGCCAGCCGGTAGCCTACGCCGCGGCGGGTCTCGATCAGGGCGGCGGCGGCGCCCAGCTTGACGCGCAGGGTGCGCACGTGCATGTCCACCGTGCGCGTGTCCCCGGCGTAATCGGTATCCCACACCTTGCTGAGCAGCTGCTCGCGGGTGAAGACCAGGCCAGGGTTTTCCATCAGGAACTGTAGCAGGCGGAACTCCTTGTTGGTCAGCTGCACCATCTCGCCCTGCACGGAAACCTCCTGCCGGGCGGCGTCCAGCAGGACGGGGCCCGCGCGCAGCGGCCCGGCCGCCTCCTGCGCCCCGGCGCGGCGCAGCACGGCGCGCACGCGGGAGAGCAGCTCCATCACGCCGAAGGGCTTGACTACGTAGTCGTCCGCACCCAGGTCCAGGGAGCGCACCTTGTCGATTTCCGCGTCCCGCGCGGTCAGCATGATGACGGGCACGCGCCGGGTGCGCTCCTCGGCGCGCAGGCGCTGTAGCAGCCTGGTCCCGTCCAGGCCGGGCAGCATCTGGTCCAGCAGCACCAGCTGCGGCACCCGGGTTTTGCAGGCTTCCAGGAAGGACCTGCCCTCCGCGAAACCCTCCGCCTCGTAGCCGGCCTGGCGCAGGGTGTAGAGCACCAGCTCGCGGATGGCCGGGTCGTCCTCCACCGAGTAAATCACGAAAGGCGCTCCCCCTTGTATTCCCCGGTGACGGCGAACTCCACCCACTCGGCGATGTTGACCGCGTGGTCGGCGCTGCGCTCGAAGTACTTGGCGATCATCAGCATGTCCAGCAGCTGCATCCCGTCCGGGTGCTCCCCAGTGACGCAGTAGTCGTTGAGGACGCCCATCAGCTCGACCTTGACTTGGTCGAACAGGTCGTCCACGATGTCGTCGTCCTCCATCACCTGGCGCGCCAGCGCCAGGTCGCGCGCGACGTAGGCGTCGATGGCCTTGTGCACCATGCGGGACGTCTCCTGCGCCATGTTCTCCAGGTGCGCGGGGAAGGTGAGCCGCTCGCCCTTCACCGGCATGCACAGGATTTCCGCGATGTCGCTCGCCTGGTCGCCGATGCGCTCCATGTCGGTAATCATCTTCAGCGCCGCCGAAATCAGCCGCAAATCCCGCGCAACCGGCTGCTGCATCAGAATCAGGCGCAGGCACATCGACTCGATTTCCCGCTCCTTGCGGTCGACCTCGTTGTCCCCGTCGCGCAGCTTCTGCGCGACCTCCTGGTCGCGGGTGGAAATCAGGGCGCCGGCGGTCTCGATGGCCCGCTCGATCATGCTGCCCATGGTGATCATTTCGGTATTGAGCCGCTGCAGCTGCTCGTCAAAGCGGGTCCTCATCAGCCGAACCTCCCCGTGATGTAGTTTTCAGTGCGCACGTCGGAGGGATTGGAGAAAAGCCGCTCCGTATCCCCCATCTCGACCATCTCCCCCAGCAGGAAAAAGGAGGTGACGTCGCTGATGCGCGCGGCCTGCTGCATGTTGTGCGTTACGATGACCACAGTATATTCGGTTTTCAATTCCAGGACAAGGTCTTCGATCTTGGAGGTGGAGATGGGGTCCAGGGCGCTGGTCGGCTCGTCCATCAGGATGACCTCCGGCTGGACCGCCAGGCAGCGGGCGATGCACAGCCGCTGCTGCTGGCCGCCGGAGATGGCCATGGCGCTCTTTTTCAGGTCGTCCCTGACCTCCTCCCACAGCGCGGCCTTGCGCAGGGAGTTTTCCACAATCGCATCCAGCTTCAGCTTGCCGCGCACCCCGTGGGAGCGGGGGCCGTAGGCGATGTTGTCGTAGATGCTCATCGGGAAGGGGTTAGGCTTCTGGAAGACCATGCCCACGCGCTTGCGCAGAAGGTTGACCTCGCTGGAGGGCGCGTAGATGTCCTCCCCGTCCAGCAGCACCTGCCCGGTCAGCCGGCAATCGGGAATCAGGTCGTTCATCCGGTTTAAGGACTTGAGCAGCGTGGACTTGCCGCAGCCGGACGGCCCGATGAGGGCTGTGACCTCATGCTCCAGGATGTCCATATCGATGTGCTTGAGCGCCTGGAAGGCGCCGTAAAACAGGTCCACGTCCCGGATCTGGAACTTGACGCGGCTGTCGCCGCCGTTCTTCACCGCCTTGCTGTTGAGGGCGAAATGGGTCATTCTGTCAG
>JAAZAQ010000208.1 GCA_012514225.1 Clostridiales bacterium
ACCTACAAGGAGGACAGTCATGGCAAGCGTAACCCTCAAGAACATCTACAAAATCTATCCCGGCAACGTCACCGCGGTTTCCGACTTCACCCTGGATATCGAGGACAAGGAGTTTATCGTCCTGGTCGGCCCCTCCGGCTGCGGCAAGTCCACCACCCTGCGGATGGTCGCGGGGCTGGAGGAGATTTCCGACGGAGAGCTTTACATCGGCGACAAGCTGGTCAACGACGTGGCGCCCAAAGACCGGGACATCGCGATGGTCTTCCAGAACTACGCGCTATACCCCCATATGACGGTATACGACAACATGGCCTTCGGCTTGAAGCTGCGCAAGACGCCCAAAAGCGAAATCAAGCGCCGGGTGGAGGAAGCCGCCCATATCCTGGATATCGAGTACCTCCTCAACCGCAAGCCCAAGGCGCTTTCGGGCGGGCAGCGTCAGCGCGTGGCCCTGGGGCGCGCTATTGTCCGCGAGCCCAAGGTCTTCCTGATGGACGAGCCGCTGTCCAACCTGGACGCCAAGCTGCGCGTGGCCATGCGCACCGAGATTACCAAACTGCACCAACGGCTCCAAACCACCTTCATCTACGTCACCCATGACCAGACCGAGGCGATGACCATGGGCTCGCGCATCTGCATCATGAAGGACGGCTTCATCCAGCAGGTGGACACGCCGCAGAATAACTACGACTACCCCAATAACAAGTTTGTGGCGGGCTTCATCGGCAGCCCCCAGATGAACTTCTTCGACGTGAAACTGGAGAAGGAGGGCGACAAGGTCGTCGCGGTGTTCGGCGACAACAAGATTGTCGTCCCGCAGGAAAAGCTCCGCAAGTTCAAGGACGAGGACCATATCGGCAAAGAGGTCGTCATGGGCATCCGCCCGGAAAACATCGACGACAATCCCGACGCGGTCGCGGCCCATCCGGAAGCCGCCTTCTCCGTCGACGTGGAAGTGACCGAGCTGATGGGCTCGGAAACCTATCTCTACCTGAAGACCTCCGGCAAGGAGGACAACGTCGTCGCCCGCGTCGACCCGCGCACCAAGACGCACATCGGCGACAGCATCAAGGTCGTCATGGACACCAGTCGCCTCCACTTCTTCGACAAGGACACCGAGGAGACGCTGCTGAACCGCTGAGCGTGACAAACGCCATCCCCTGCCGCCCCATAAAGGGCGGTTTTTTCGACCGTTTTATACAGGGCTTTACGCAATCTCAGCCGAACCCGGACAGGCGTTCGTGTGGACGTTCACGGGGATAAGCGCGGGGGCTTCGCTGTGGATAAGTAGTCGAAATTTTACATTTGCCTCACCCGAAATTGGAAAAGGACGGTAAAACCGACCGAAATGACACTGGAATGTGGATAAACCTGTGGACAGTGTGGACAGAACGGGCGTTTGAGCGCTTTTGAGGTATTCCCTGCATATGCATTCCCGGGAACGCCGGAAGGCTGGAAGTGCCGTTGGGGGAGGTGGATGTTCATGCACATCATGCGGATTATGCATCCGCCGCGTTCGCTTATCCGTGGAATAACCTGTGGATTCCGATTGGCGGTCCAAACCCGTTTTCTCCGCCGCCCTATGGTATAATGCGCGCGGAATCACAAAGCCTGAAGCCGGGCGGAAAGGGTAGCGCCCCATGAAACGGCGGCCAGTTTGAGATGACGCTGCGCATCATCGCGGTGGGAAAACAGCGGGAGCCTGGGCTGGCCCTCGCGGCGCAGGAATACCAGCGCCGGCTGGGGCGGTACCTGAAGCTGCAGGTGGTCGAGGTGCCCGACGAGAAAGACCCGGGGCCGGACGCAGCGGCCTTGCAGGAAAAGGCGAAAGCTGCCGAGGGGGAACGGATTCTCAGCCGGCTTGCTGCAAACGACCGGGTCATCGCCCTGTGCGTGGAGGGAGAATGCCTGGACACCCTTGCGTTCAGCGGCCGTGTCGCGGAATGGGAGCGGCAGGGGAGGAGCCCGGTCTTTGTCATCGGCGGCTCGCTGGGCTTGAGCGCCTCCGTGCTCGCGCGCGCGGACGAGCGGCTCTCGCTTTCCGCAATGACCTACCCGCACCAGCTGGCGCGCGTCGTGCTGCTGGAGCAGGTGTACCGCGCCTGTAAAATCAACGCGGGGGAAAGGTACCACAAGTAATGCGCCTCTTGCAGCTGCGGCTTCACCAGTTTCGTACCTACCGGCAGTTGACGCTGATGCCGCCCGGCGGCGTAACCGTCTTCGTCGGGGAAAACGGGGCGGGCAAGACCAACCTGCTGGAAGCGATTCACCTGTGCTGCCTGGGGAAAAGCCACCGGACCTCTGCGGACCGGGACATGATTCGCCTGGGCAGCCGCACCTGCGCGGTGCACGCGCGGGTTCAGCGGACGGACGCGGTGGACGAGGTGGGCGTCCGACTCTTCTCCCAGCAAGGCGAGCGGAAACTCATCTATGTCAATGGGAAGATTGTCCAGCGCATCGGCGAATTGATGGGGCACATGACCTGCGTGATGTTTTCCCCCGAGGACCTCGAGCTGGTCAAGGGGGCGCCCCAGACGCGCAGGGGCTTCCTGGACATGTTGCTGTCCCAGAGCCAGGCTGCGTACTTTTACGCCATCCAGACCTACGGCGCCATATTACGCCACCGCAACGCCCTGCTCAAAGAAATCGCCCGGGGCAGGGGGGACGCGGGCACGCTGGACGTGTGGGATGAGCAGCTGGCCCGCGCCTGCGCCCCCATTGTGCGGCTGCGCAGGGACGCTTCCGAAGCGATCGCGCACACCGCGAAGCAGCACTACGCCTTTATTTCCGGCAGGGAGTCGGAGGCGTTTTCCCTCCGCTATCAAGGGACGCTGGCGGAAAGCCTGGACCCGGAGGCGGATTTGCTCCGGCAGCTGGCAGATGCCCGCCAGGACGACCTGCGGCGCCTGTCCACAGGGCCCGGCCCGCACCGGGACGA
>JAAZAQ010000025.1 GCA_012514225.1 Clostridiales bacterium
GCACTTCCCAGCCGCTTTCGGAGAGCAAATCCAGGGAAACCGTCTGCCTGCGCTTCCTCAGCGCGTCCAAACAGACGCGCACCGCGATTTTATACAGCCAGGTGGAAAACTGCGCGTCCCCGCGGAAGGTATCCAAGGCGCGGAAGGCGCGCAACATCGCCTCCTGGGCGCAATCCTCCGCGTCCTCGCGGTTGCCCATGAGGTTGAAGCAGGTGTGGTACACCTGCTTTTCCAAGGGCGCCGCCAGCTGTTCGAACCGCTGCGCCTTGTCGTCCCGGGTTCCGCCCACCGCCTGCCTTCCCCCTTTCCGCCTTGGGATGATACCCATCAAACGCCCGGGGGCGGTTCAAGCATGCAAGCGGTTCCCCATTTCGCCGCGTCAACTGAACGAATGAGTAAACGCACTGAGGGGATGAGAATTTTTGATGGCTCCGCTACGCGGAAAGAACGAGGCGTAGCCGGAGTCTGCGCCGAGTGAAGAGACAACGCGAAGACGCAAAAAGGCCGTCCCATCCAATTGTTTACGATTGAGTGTAGTATCAGCCCCCGAAGAGGCGCAGGAAGCGCTCCCAGACGTTCTGTGCCTGCGGTTCCTCCGGCGCCTGCTCCGGTTTTTCCGGCGCGGGCACGCCGCCGAACACCATCACGAACTGCAGGGAGCGAACCGTGTTGCGGTCGTCGGCGAAGGAGCGGGGCTTTTGCCCCTGCAAGCCCTGCATGAAGCCGCCCATCATGCCGCTGACCGCGTTCTCCAGGGGGGAGCCGGCCAGCGCCTGGGCCGCGACCCGCTGGTACATCTCGGCGTCCATCTCCATGCGCACGCCGGCCGCCTGCACGCCCTGCATGGAAAAGTCCCGCACGTCGGCGCTGAAGCGGTATTCCGCCGGCTGGCCGGGCAGGATGACGTAGGACAGCGTGCGGCTGCCGCCCGCGACCGCCTGGGTGGCCTTTTCCGCCTTGATGTTGAGGCACTTTTCGCTGTCCAGGGTGACCGTCACCTGCAGGGTGAGGCTGTCCGCATACGGCTTCATGGCCTCGTTGGGCGCGACGGTCAGGGTGACCTCCAGACGGCCGCTGGCGCCGGACAGGCTGGCCGGTTCGGTTTCCTTCCCGTCCAGTCGGTACGCGAGGGCGAAGGTCCATGGCAGGGCGTCGGCCTTCAGCGTGCCCTGGTAGTTGAAGCGCCCCGGCAGCAGGCGGATGTCGGCCTTGCCGTCCCGGTAATCGAAAGCCCCGGCCTCGGCCAGCGGCTGGACGTCCGCGTAATTCCCGTAATCGGTGATGTCCGCCGCCTCGTCCGTCTCAAAGGAGTTGACCAGGTAAACGGCCTCCGCCTTCCCCTCCGGGGACAGGCGGGCGTAGACCACCTCGTCCTTGAACACCTCCGCCAGCGCCATCGCCGGGAGGAACAATACAAGCGCCGTCAGGACGCACAGCAGCCTGGTCTTCATAGAACCGCCTTTCCGCGTTTGAGCATCGTCTTCTGGATGGGTTTGTCGAGCCACACGAGCATCTGCGGCAGCACGAGCAGCACCATGGTCATCGAGAACACGGCGCCGCGGCCGATGATGGTGCCCATCTCGCTGATGATGCCGTTCTCCCGGACCAGGAAACCCAGCGCGTAGCCAGCCAAGGCCAGAATCATCGCCGGGGGCAGGATGGAGCCGGTGGACACCTTCAGCGCCCAGGCGGCCGCGTCCCGCGGCTTCATCGTCTCCCGGCCCTCCAGGTAGCGCTGGGTCAGCAGGATGCCGTAGTCCACCGTCGCGCCGAGCTGGACGGATGAAACAATCTGGTAGCCCACGTAGTTGAGCGTCTCCCCCTGGAAGTAGGGGATGCCCATGTTCAGCCAGATGGAGCCCTCGATGACCAGCAGGAGGATGAAGGGGATGGTCAGGTTGCGGAAGTTGACCAGCAGCACGAGCCCGACGGATATCAGGCCGGCCAGGAGCACCTTCAGGTTATCCCCGGTGATGATGGTCTTCAGGTCGAGGTTGACGGCGCTTTCGCTGAGCAGGAGGCTGTCCTCGGGGTAGACGGAGGCCGCCGCCCGGCGCACGTCCTCCACCAGGCGGAAGGCCGCCTCGCCCTCATCCTGGGTGCGGGCGGTCAGGATGAAGCGGGCGTAACCCCCCTCGTAAAACGGCTCGGTGGCCTCCTTCGGCAGCACCTGGGGCGGGATTTCCACCGACACGGTGCCGGCGTAGGACATCACGCCCACCACGCCGGGCACCTCCTGAAGCGCCGCGCTCAGGCGCGCTTCCTTCGCCCGGTCACCGCGGGGCGCCATGACCAGCATCATGCGCTCTTCCCCGAAGCGTTCCTCGATCTTGTTCTGTTCCAGCTTCAGGGAGGAATCCGCAGCGTGCATCCCGCTGTTGCCGTACAGGAAGGTATTCTGCCGCTGGGCGATGAAGGCCGGGGGCAGCAGCAGGATCAGCAGGATGGCGACAGGCGCGCCGAAACGGATAACCGCGCGGCCGAAGCGCCGGAAGGAGGGCATCAGGCTGCGGTGCGCCGTCCGGTCTATCCATTTGACGCTGGAGATGGAGATGGCGGGCAGGATGACCATGACGCTGAGGTAACTGAGCGCCACGCCCTTGGCCAATACAAGGCCCATGTCCCGCCCCAGGCCGAAATCCATCAGAACAAGCGCCAAGAAACCGAACACGGTGGTGGACGCGCTGGAGGCGACGGCGGAGGCGGAGCGCTGGATGGCCAGTTTCATCGCCTCCACCGCGTCGTGCCCTTCGTCGCGCGCCTCGGAAAAGCGATGCAGCAGGAAGACCGCGTAGTCGATGGACACCGCCAGCTGCAGCACCGCGGAACAGGCCCGGGTGATATAGGAAATGCTGCCGAAAACGAAGTTGGTGCCCTCGTTGAGCAGGATGGCCACGCCGATGACAATGAGGAAGAGCAGCGGCTCCACCCAGTGGCGGGTGGACAGGACGAGAATCAGGAGGCAAAGGGGAACGACATAGTACATGATGGAGGCGATCTGCCCCATGGTGACATTGACCTGCTGGGCGTTTTCAACCGCCGGGCCCTTCATCAGCGCGTCCGGGTACTTTTCCCGGATGAGGGGCACCAGCCGGCTGTCCTCCCCCTTTTCAAGGACCAACTGGTAAAGCGGCCCGTCGTTGTAGTACTGCCCGGCAAGCGCTTCGGGCAGCATCTGGACGGGCGTGGCGCTGAGGTCCGTCAGGTCGTCCAGCCAGAGGACGCTGTCGACGCCCGGGATGGCAGCCAGCGCTTTCTTCTGCTCCAGCGCGTCCGCGATGCCGCGCCCCGGCAGGTAGACCTGCAGGTTGGGCATCTCTGTCTTCACCGCGCCCATCGCCCGCGCGGTCGGGGCGTCGGAGGGCAGATAGTCGCTGAGGTTGTAGTTGACCTTTACGAACGGCACCGCGAAGACGCTGGCCACGCAAAGCGCCAGCGCGGCGACGATGATGAGCCGCCGGTAACGGATGATTCCCTCGCTGATTCGCTTCATCGCTTTCCTTTCCCGGCGCCCGGGCGAACCGACCGCCGGGTCGGAGTATAACAGGAAGTAACGCGACACAAAACCTGTTAAACAACTTATTGTATGTTTTAAGACATTTTATCGGATACTGGCCTTTACGCAGTGCTGCATGCTGCGGAAAGCAGCCGGGCAAAACAGGCTTTTGCAAACCATCGCGCCTGAGGTTATAATGTCTGGTGGTTTGCGGGGCGAGCCAGACCAGCCTGAATACCGCGGAAGCGACGACAGCGGAGACATCATTGAACCGACCCGAGGACGCCGTCATCCTGATTCCCTCCCTGCACCCGGACGAAAAGCTGGGGCAGTACGTGGACGACCTGGTCGCCCACGGGTTTTCAAAAATCGTCGTGGTGGACGACGGCTCCGGGGAGGCGTACGGGCATATTTTCCAGGCCTTGAAAGCGCACCCGGAGTGCGAGGTGCTGGGCTACGAGGTCAACCGGGGAAAGGGCTACGCGCTGCGGCACGGCATGCGCCACGTGACGGCGCGCTGGCCGGAGGCGCCCGGCGTGGTGACGGCCGACTCCGACGGGCAGCACACGGCAGAGGACTGCCTGAAGGTTTCCGAGGCCATGCTCGCGCACCCGGAGCGGCTGACGCTGGGCTCCCGGGATTTTTCGCTGGAGAACGTCCCCGGGAAAAGCCGGGCCGGCAACCGGCTGACCAGCTTCTTCTTCGCCCTGCTGTACGGCCGCTGGCTGCCGGACACCCAGACGGGACTGCGCGGCATCTCCAGGGAACTGCTGCCCCGGATGGCGGAAATCCCCGGCGACCGGTTCGAATACGAGATGAACATGCTCATCCATGCCGCCGGCTGGGGGGTGGCGTTCGAGGTCGTCAGCATCCGCACGATTTACCTGGAGCAGAACGCCGGGACGCATTTCCGCCCCTTCCACGACTCGGCGCGCATCTACCGGCTGCTGTTCGGCAACTTTTTCCGCTTCGCGTCCGCCAGCGCGCTGTCCACGCTGCTGGACGTGGCGCTGTTCACGGTGCTGGACAAGTGGCTGATTCCGGGGTTGTTCCCCGGGTTTTCCAGCCGCAGGGAGTACGGGCTGGTGCTTTCGGCGACGGCCGTCGCCCGCGTGTGCTCGGCCCTGTTCAACTACCGGGTCAACCGCCAGTTCGTCTTCCGCATCGAGCGCAGCCGGGGCGCGCTGATGCGCTACGCGCTGCTGGTGGTCGCGGTCATGTTCGCCTCCGCCACGCTGGTCACCTGGCTGAACCAATGGCTGGGGATGGACAAGACGCTGGCCAAGATCCTCGTCGACACCGCGCTGTTTTTCATCAATTACCGCATTCAGAGGTCCTGGGTGTTTTCCGCGCCCGGGGAAAGGAACGACAAAGCATGAACCGAAAAACCCGCGCATTGATAGCCCTGGCCCTGATTTTGGCCCTGGCCCTCCCCTTCCTGGTGCCCTCCGGCGCGCTGCTGGACAGCCAGCGGAACCGGATGATGGAAGAGCTGTGGCAGGAGGAGGAGGCGGGCGGTGAGGACGCAGGCAGGCTCCTGAACCTCCTGCTGCCCCGGGCGTCAGCCGAAACCGCAAAGCCGGCCACGCCGCTGCCGGAGGATTTTTCGCCGGGCTATCCCTTGAACCCCGCGGGTTTCAGCGACACGGGCTACCGGGACGACAGCGTCGAGGTGGCGCTGGAGACGGTGGAGAAGGACGGCGTGGTCTTCCGCGTCGCCCGGGTGAGCATCGCCCACCCCAGCCAACTGCGCACCGCGACCGCGGGCAACCCGAGTTCCAGCCGGGTGGCGTTCATCTCCTCGATGGCGGAGAAAAACAACGCGGCTATCGCGATCAACGCCAACTACATGGCCAACGACCCCGTCAAGACCAGCTATGAGTACCGCATGGGCGTCAAGGTGCGGGCGAAGCTCAACAGAACCAAGGACCTGCTCATCATCGACGAGAACGCGGACTTCCACCTCTTTGTCAAGTCCGGCAAGCAGGAGGTGGAGGATTTCCTCGCCAAGGGGCACCGGATTATCAACGCCTTCACCTTCGGCCCCGCGCTGGTGAAGGACGGGGCGCTGCTGACGCTGGACGGCAAATACGGATACAACCCGCACGGGGACGAGCCGCGCATGGCCATCGGGCAAATTGGGCCATTGAGCTACGTGCTGGTGCTGGCGGAGGGCCGCAGCAAGGATTCCAAGGGCGTTTCGCATGAGGAGCTGGCCAATTTCATGTTCGACCTGGGCTGCATGCAGGCCTTCAACCTCGATGGCGGCAATTCAGCGACGATGGTGTTCAACGGCGGATACTACCAGAACAAGTCCCGGGACAACGAGCGGGCGCAGAGCGACATGATTTACTTCGCCAGCGCCGTCGCCCCTTAAGCGCGATGGCGACGGAGGAAGCTGCCCTGTTCCGCCTCTTCGGGGCGCCGGTTTACGCCTACGGCCTGGCCTTGCTGCTGGGCTGCTGGGCGGGGCTGGCGACGCTGTTTTGCCTGGGCCGGAAGCAGGAGGGCGAATCAAAGGCCGCGGCCGTGGCGGGCGTCCTCGCGCTGCCCCTGGGGCTGGCGCTTGCCCGCGCGGCCTTCGTTCTGCTGGACCCGGGGTTCGCGCCCTTCCTGAACCTGAAAAACGCGCTGGACCTGACCGGCGGGGGCTTCGCGATGTACGGCGCCCTGCTCGGTATAATCCTGGCCGCGCTCGCCGGCGCCCGGGCCGGGAAGGTCCGCCCGGCGCGGATGCTGGACCTGGCGGCGGCTTCGGCCATGGCCTTCCTCGTTCCCGCCCGGCTGGGCGAAGGCTTTACGGCGCTGGGCATCAGCCGCCCCTTGAC
>JAAZAQ010000209.1 GCA_012514225.1 Clostridiales bacterium
CCATAGCCAAGTGGTAAGGCGAAGGTCTGCAAAACCTTTACTCCCCAGTTCGAATCTGGGTGGCGCCTCCAGAACGACGGACGAAGCCCCGGGCATCCCGGGGTTTTTCCTTGCGCGCGGACAGGGCCGGCAAGGCGGCCGGGCGTGCCGGCCCCGCCGTTTCGTGGTAGGATAGAAGAAGAGAACAGGCCGGGCCGGCGTCGCGGCGCCCGGCCGGAGGAGGCCATAAAATGGATGAGATTGTTCGCCAGGCGCGCCAGGCGATGGAGGAGCTGCTGGAAGCCGCCAAGCCGCGGCCCGGCCAGCTGATGGTCGTCGGCTGCTCCTCCAGCGAAATCCTGGGCCGGCGCATCGGCAAAGGCTCCAGCCTGGAGACGGCGGAGGCGGTGTTCGGGGGGCTCTACCCGCCGCTGAAGGCCCGCGGCGTTCACCTCGCCGCGCAGTGCTGCGAGCACCTGAACCGCGCCCTGGTGGTGGAGCGGGCGCTGGCGGCGGAACGGGGCTACGAAATCGTCAACGCGGTACCCCAGCCCCACGCGGGCGGCTCCTTCGCGGTGACGGCCTACACGCGGCTGGAAGACCCGGTGCTGGTGGAGAGCGTGCGCGCGGAGGCGGGCATGGACATCGGCGGCACCCTTGTGGGCATGCACCTGCGGCCGGTGGCCGTGCCGGTGCGGCTGAGCCTGGACCACATCGGCGAGGCCTGGCTGCTGTGCGCCCGGACCCGCCCCAAGTACATCGGCGGCGCCCGCGCCGCCTACCTGGAGATGTGAGCGTGGAGCGGGCGGGGGGAGCGGACGCCATCGCGCTTCGCGTGGCGGAGGTCCGCCGCCGGATGGCGGAGGCGGAGGCCCGGGCGGGCCGCAGGCCGGGGCAGGTGTCGCTCTGCGCCGCCTGCAAGGCCCGGACGCCGGAGGAAATCCGCTTTTCAGCAGGCCTCCCCATCGACCTGTTCGGCGAGAACCGCATGCAGGAGATGCGCAACAACCTGGAGGCGGGCGCCTACCAGGGGAAGCCCTGCCACTTCATCGGCCACCTGCAGACCAACAAGGTGCGCCAGGTGGTGGGCCGGGCCGCGATGATCCAAAGCGTCGGCAGCCTGAGGCTGTTGGAGGCGATCGACCGGGAGGCGGGGCGCCAGGGCATCCTGCAGGACGTCCTGCTCGAAATCAACCTGGGCGGGGAAGAGAGCAAGGCGGGCGCGGACGAATCGGAATTGATGCCGCTGATGGACGCCGCGGCGGCGCTTCCGAACCTGCGGGTCCGCGGCCTGATGGCTATCCCGCCGCCCGAAAGCGATGAAAGGGAGGCCAGGCGGCATTTCGCCCGCCTGCGCGGCCTGATGGAGTCGGTGTCCGGCTGGGCCGGCGAAAAGGCGCCGCTGGATACGCTGTCCATGGGCATGAGCGGGGACTTCGAGGCGGCCATCCTGGAGGGGGCGACCCTCGTGCGCGTGGGCCGCGGCATCTACGGCGAGCGCCCCTGAACCCTTCGGGACGCCGTGATGTAAAACCGCCCGGGCAGGTGCCCGGGCGTTCGTCACGGATGCCTGCGGATGAGCAGCACGCTCAGGTCGTTGACGTTGGTGCCGGTGGGGCCGGTCATCAACAAGCCGCCCACTGCCTGCAGCGCAGGGTAGGCGTCGTTGTCCTGAAGCGCCCCGTGGACGGAGATGCCCGCCGCCGCCAGTTTCGCGGCTGTGTCGCCGTCCGCGTAGCCGCCCGCCGCGTCGGTGGGGCCGTCCGTCCCGTCGCTGCCCAGGGAGAACACGGCGGTGTCCCGGCACCCGGCGATGCCTTCGGCGGCGGAGAGCGCGAGCTCCTGGTTGCGCCCGCCCCGGCCCTTCCCCCTGACCACCACGACCGTCTCCCCGCCCAGGATGAAGGCCAGGCTTTCCTCGCTGCCCTGGTGGTAGCGGGCGACGGAGGCCAGCACGCTGCCCGCTTCCCGGGCCTGGCAGACGAGGCTGTCCGTCAGCACCTGCGCGCGGTACCCGAGGCGCCCGGCTTCTTTTTCGGCGGCGCGGCACAATTCGCGGACGCTGCCGGTCACCAGAACAGGGCCGGGCGGGAGCGACCGCGGCGTCTCGGTACGCAAGCATTCCGCCGCCTGCGCCGACAAGGCCAGGCCGTACTTTTTGGCCACGGCCAGCGCGTCCCGGCAGGTTGTGCGGTCCTGCACCGTCGGCCCGGAGGCGATGACGTCCGGCGGGTCGCCGATGACGTCGGACAGCAGGACGGACGCCACCCGCGCGGGCTGGCAGTGGAGGGCGAAGCGCCCGCCCTTGACCCGTGACAGGCGCTTGCGCACGGCGTTGGTTTCCCGGATGTCCGCGCCGGCTCGCAGCAGCTGGCGGGTAATGTCCTGCAGCTCCTCCGGGGTCACGAGGGGGGACTCGAACAGGGCCGAGCCGCCGCCTGAAATCAGCGTCAGCACCGTGTCCTCGGGCCCCAGCCCCTCGACCATCCGCATCGCCTCCCCGGTGGCGGAAAAGGTGTTTCCGTCCGGGCTGGGGTGGCCCGCCTCCCGGATGACGAAACGGGGCAGCTCGCCCGGCGCGTGACCGTACTTGGTGATAACGATGCCGCGCCCGATGCGCTCGCCCAGTTCTTCGAGAGCGGCCGCCGCCATGGCGAAGGCCGCCTTGCCCACGGCCACGGCGACGACGCGGCCGCCCGCCGGAAACTCCAGTTGCCGCAGCGCCCTGCGCACCGCTTCCGCCGGCTGCGCGGCCCTGAGCGCCGCGTCCATGACGCGCTGCGCGTCTTCCCGGATGCCCATTTTCCCTCCCGGTTCCCCGACGGGGTCGGGGACGCGTTGATTTGCATTCAGCATAGCCGATTCCGGCCCGCTGTCAACCGCCGGGCGGCGGCGGGGCGCCCCGCGCGAGCCGCGGGGGCGAGGACTGCACCAGCGCCAGCGCGCGCAGCCGGGCGATGAGCCGGCTGAACACTGGCCGCCCCGGCATCTCCGCGAGGATGCGTTCCGGCGAAAGCCCCTGCGCCATCACCTCGCACAGCCCGCCCCAGGCGTCCCCGCTGTCGATGCGCCCCGGATAGGCGTCAATCAGCCGCTGCGCGACGGCGCCCCTGGCCCTGGCGCTGATTCTCCAGGCGCCGTCGAAGGCGGGCCCGCCCGCGCAATCATGTCCGGCGTCACCGGGGATACAGGGTGTGTGACGAAGGTTTCCCTTTGGGTTTGGAATACGGGCTGCCGCCCTGCCCAATGCGCTGGTCTCCCGATTGCCCCCTGTTTTGCCCCCTGGATTGCCCGCAATCCTGCCGCCTGGGGCGCCTTCGCCCGCTTCTTCCGCGTGGAGCCAGACCATCTGGTAGGCGGGCGCCAGTCGCCGGCGCTCCCCGGCGCGGTAGCGGATAAAGCCTTGCCTGGCCAGCCGTTCCCGGGCCCGGCGCAAGATGTCGCAGCCGGAATCCCCCGCGCCGAAAGGGGTCAGCGCCAGCAGGCGCGCGTTGCTGATGGACAGGTAGCCGTCCGGCCAGTCCTCTCCCGAGGCCTTCCGGTTGAACGCCTCGAACAGCGCGTGCCACAGCGCGATTTCGTTGGCGCCCAGGCCCCTCTCCGCGGCCGCGGCCGTAAAGGCGCGGCATTCCCGGATGTAGTTGACTTTCGGCATTCTTCCTCCTTGCCTGCGGTTTCCTCACCGGAAGCGTACACTGCCTGACGGCTGACATGCCATGACCGAATCGCAATGGCGGCGCGTTACCGCCGCGGGCGGGGCGCGTGCTATAATACGGGCATCGCCAAAAGGGGGAAAGCATTTGCAGGCGCCCGCGTACGAGCTGCTGTCCATGGGCCTGAGGTACTGGTTTGTCCTCCTGGCCGTGTTCCTGCTGTGGCGGGCGTACCGGCTCATGCGGAAGGACCGGCGGGATTACCGGCGCACCCTGCGCCAATTGCCGGACGCGGGGCTGGTGGGCGAGGTCGTCGACCTGCGGGAAAACCGGGGGATTCCGCTGCCCCGGGAGGGGATGATGGGCTCCAGCCGCAGCTGCGACGTGCGCGTGCCGGGGTTGAAGCGGCGGGAAATGGAGTTCACCTTCCGGCCCGGCAGGGGCGTGCGCCTGATTCCGGTGCACCGCCGCCACGGCGCCAGCCTGGACGGCGAGGCGCTGCGTGCCGGGGACGCTTTCGCGCTGCACGGCACCGTACTGGAGATTCGGGACCAGTCCTTCCGCTTCCGGCTCTTCGCCGGGCTGGACCTGCCCGAGCGCGTGCCGCCCCCGCCGCCCCCGCTGCCGCAGGCGGAATTCCCCGGGGAGGCCTGGGGAAGCGATCTGTTGCCGGACATCCCGCCGCCGCTGCCGCCTGCGGAAACGGGAGCTGACCCGATGGAGAGGACCTGGCAGTACGCGCCCCTGCCGGAACTGGCGCAGGAGTGGCCGGAGGAGGCGGAGCCCGCGCACCCCTTCCGCCGCAGGCGCAGGGCGAGGGAGGAGGAGCGGGATGACGGCTGACACGGGCCGGGACGACAGCCGCCGCCTGGCGCTTCCCGGGGCGGTCTTTCTCCTCAGCGGCTTCCTGCTGCTGGCGCTCAAGGACTTTTACTGGCTGACCTTCGCGATGGCAGCGCTGGTTCCCCTGGTCTTCTACCTGGCCAGCGTCGCGCTGCCGCGCTTCATCCGGGCGGACCGGCTCATCCTCTGCCTGGTCAACTTCCTGTGCGCCCTGGGCGTATTGGCGCTGTACCGGATGAACCCGGAACGGGGCATCAGCCAGGCGGTCAACTACTTCTTCGGCCTGGTCGGCATGGTGCTGTGCCTGATGCTTGTCCGGTACTGGCACCGGGTCAAGTGGATGGTCCCGCTCATCGCGCTGGGCGCCCTGCTGTTGATGGCGTTGCCGGTCTTCTTCGGCACGGAGCGCAACGGCGCGAAGGCCTGGGTGTCGCTTCTGGGGGTCAGCTTCCAGCCCAGCGAAATCGTCAAGGTCGCCCTGCTGCTGGTGCTCTCCTCCCTGCTTGCCCGCCGCAGGATGATGCCGGCCCTGCTCTTTTCCGGCGGCTGCCTGGCGCTGCTGATGCTGCAGAAGGACTTGGGCACCGCGCTGCTGTATTACGGAATCACGCTGCTGATGGTCTTCGCCGCGACCAGCAGCGTCGTCCTGCTGGCTTTGGGCGCCGTGGGCGCGGCGGCTGGCGCGGTGGCCGGCTACGGCATGTTCAGCCATGTCCGCCGGCGCGTCGCCATCTGGCGCAATCCCTGGCTGGACTACCAGGACAGCGGCTATCAGATTGTCCAGTCCCTGGTCGCCATGGCCAACGGCGGTTTGTGGGGCACGGGGCTGGGGCTGGGGAACGCCGGCGTCATCCCGGAGGTGGAGACGGATTTCATCTTCTCCGCCCTTTTCAACGAGTTCGGCGTGCTCTTCGGCATCTGCGTCATCGCCGTGTACCTGTTCATCTTCCTGCGCGGGGTGGGCATCGCGCTGCGCAGCCACAGCAAGTTCCACACCCTGCTCGCGCTGGGCTGCTCCTGCCTGGTGGCGATGCAGACCTTCGTCATCATCGGCGGCAACATCAAGCTGATTCCGCTCACCGGCGTGACCCTGCCCTTCATCAGCTACGGGGGCACCTCCCTGGTGAGCAGCCTGTCCATCATGGGGCTGCTGCAGGGGGTGGCCAACGTCAACCAGCAGGACATCCTGGAGGACCAGCTCATCGCGATGGTGGGGGAGGAGGGCGCGTGAAGCTCATCAAGCGCAACCTGCGGCTCATCGTCGCCGTCGTCAGCCTGATGTTCGCGGCGCTCGTCGGCTACGGCGCCTACAGCCTGGGCGTGTTCGGCAACCGCTGGTTCTCCTCCGCCGCCAACACCTACCTGCGCACCGCCAAGCGCGACGTCGTCCCCGGCCGGGTCTACGACCGCGAGGGGCGGCTGCTGGCGGGGACGGACAGCGAGGGCAGGCGTACCTACCCGACCGACGAAACGACCCGCGCGGCGCTGGTGCACCTTTTGGGGGACCCGGGCAACAACGTCGCCTACGGCGTGGACACCTTCATGGCCAACCACCTCTACGCCTTTTCGGACAGCTATTTCTCCCGGCTTTCCGCGGCCCTGACCGGGCAGCGGCGGCGCGGCTACGACCTGCGCCTGAGCGTGGACAGCGAGCTGACCCGCCGGATTGCGGAGCGATTCCCGGCTGGCAAGGCGGGCGCGGCGGTCGTCATGAACTACCGCACCGGCGAGCTGCTGGCCCTGGCCAGCTTCCCCGGCTTCGACCCCCTAAACCCCGCGCCGGGCATCGAGGACGACCCCCGGCAGCCCTACTGGAACCGGGCCACCCGCTGGCTCAGCGCGCCGGGCTCCACCTTCAAGGTGCTGACCCTGGCCGCCGCGCTGCAGCACATCCCCGGCGCCATGAGCAAAACCTATACCTGCACCGGGGGCTTCCAGGTGGACGACGTGGTGGTGACGGACGCCGGCATGGCCGCCCACGGGGAGCTGGACCTGCGGCGCGCCCTGGCGGTCAGCTGCAATATCACCTTCGCCAAGCTGGCCCTGGAATTGGGGGACGAGAAGCTGCGGCAGACCAGCCAGGCGTTCGGGCTGGACGACTACCTGCTGTTCTCGGACCTGGTGGTGGAGAACTCCTCCTATCCCAAGGCCAATCGCGTGAACAAGGAGCTGGCCTGGACGGGCGCCGGCCAGAGCGCGCTGGCGGTGACGCCGCTGCACATGTGCCTGAGCGCTGCGGCCGTCGCCAACGGGGGTGTGATGATGGAGCCCAAGCTGCTCCTGCAGGCGGTGGACGGCAGCCGGGAAGGCCGCGCGCAGATGCAGCCCGCGGTGTACAGGACGCCGCTGAGCCCGGAGGACGCGAAGACCATCGGCTTGGCCATGCGCCAGGCGGTGACGGGCGGCACGGCGACCCGCGCCGCGGTCCCGGGCCTCAAGGTCAGCGGGAAAACCGGCTCCGCCCAGGTGGACGGGCAGGAGGACACCAACGCCTGGTTCATCGGCTTCCTGGACGAGACGGAGCTACCCTACGCCGTGTGCGTCGTCGTGGACGACGCGGGGGAGGGCGGCCGCGTCGCGGCGCCCATCGCCGGCATGATTTTCGGGTACCTGCGGGAGAACGCGGGCAGACAGGCGCCATAGGCGGGCGTCGGCGCCGCCGGGAAGGCGGGGGAGCGGCCGGTGCGGTGAGAAGCGAAAGCATGAAAAAGCGCGCGGACAGGAATGCCGCGCGCTCCAGACTGTCAAAAAACCATTTCATGGGAGGTATCGGAGGGCGAAGCCCTCTGATGGTAATCCGCGGCAGCGATATGTGCGGTGCCGCGGGTTTTGGCTTTAGACAAAACATTTCCGCGAATTTCTGCCGGCCGTGAGGCAAGCATAGCGATGCCGAACAGGCAGAAATTCCCGTTCCTGCTTAATCAAAGAAGTGTCCGC
>JAAZAQ010000210.1 GCA_012514225.1 Clostridiales bacterium
TCGAACCGCAGGGTTTCCCCCGCGCCGAAGCGGTTGTCGATGTAGCGCTCCAGCGCCTGGCCGCGCAGGAAGTCCCGGACGTTGAACGTGTCGGAGAAAAGGACGTAGTCCGGATGCTCCGCGCCAAGGCCCCCGGCCCATTGTTCCACCAGGTCGAGCAGCTCCATGAAGGTGCGCGGCGGCGTCAGGCCCAGCGCCCCGAAGTTCCCCGGCAGGTACCCCAGGGGGAAGAGCATCAATTGGCCGGGGACGGCGTAGATGCTGTCCCCGCGTGTGACCGGGCGGCTGAGGTTGGGAAACAGGGCGCCCACATAGTCCCGGATGGCCGGGCTCGCCGACAGGTCCATCAGGTAGCCCTTGTCGATGAGCTTGCCCAGGTCGAACTGGTAGGCGCTCAGGGACATCAGGTCCACCGCTACGGAATTCGTCAGGAACATCGCCGCCAGGCGCTCCGCGTCCACGTAGCCGACGCCCGCGTCCGACACGCTCTGCAGCGCGATGCCGTCCAGCTCCTGGAGGATGCCGTTGAGCATCGCGGTGTCGTCAAAGCCGCCGCCCAGGGTCAGCACGGTAAAGCCCTTCAGCCCTTCCTCCGTGCGCTCGCGGAGGAAGACGTTGTTGCCGAAGGCCACGGCCAGCCGGCCGTCCGGGAGGGGCAAGAGCCCGCCGGTGGGCACCGGCCAGGGGGTGCCGTACATGGGCAGGTAGCCGACCAGGCGGCGGGTTTTCAGGCCCACGTCATAGCGCAGCACCTGGGTGTTGGAGAAGGTGTACAGGCTGTCCTCCCCCGCGTCGTAGTAAAGGGGGGCGACGGCGTCCGAGTTTTCCATCCCGGGCGCCTGGGCGCCCAGCGGGGTCAGGCTGTCGTCCGCGGGGTCGAAAACCACCAGCTCCGGCTTGCGCATCGCCCCGGCTTCCGGGTCGTAGGCATCGTTGGGGTCCAGGCGCGCGGCAATGAGCTTGCCGTCCTTGTACGCCGCCGCGGCCTGCAGGTGATTGACCTGGTGGAGGCGGGATTCCCCGGTCCTGAGGTCGAAACTGTACAGGTCCGCCGGCTGGCCCTCGTAATTCTGCGCCCTCAAGTAGAGACGCCCCTCCGAAACCAGCGCCCAAGCGGGCATTTCCATATGGACGGCGGGCTCCTCCCCCTTGACGAAGGCGGACAGGTCCATCGGCACCGGGTTCGCATAGGCCAGCTTGCCGTCCCGCAGCGCCAGGGTGTACAGCGCCTGCTTTTTGATGTCCAGCCCCAGCAGCCGATCCCCGTCGCCCAGCAGCAGGGCGGCGGATGGCGCAACCTCCGCTTCCTTCCCGCTGACGAAAATGCCGGCGCCGTAGACCCTGGCCATGTCGGCGCGCCGGACCGCCCGGGCGTCCCCCGGCGAGAAGGTGAACAAGGCCTCGTCGGTTCGGATATAAAGGTCGTCCCCGACCCGGGCGATGGAATGGATGGTATCCATCGCCTCCGTCAGCGACCCGCCGAAGAGGTTGGTGACCGGCGGGGCGTCCGTGCCCGCGGGGGCGGCGCCCGCCGGCATCAGCGCCGCCGCCAGCAGCAATATTGCCAGGCAGCCGGCCCATCGCTTCATGGTTTGCGTATTCATCAGGCTCCTCCTTGTTTTCGCCATGGGCCCGCGTATAACTGCCGGGCCCAAGCGTGCTGTACCGATTCCATTCGATATCGTTGCGCGTTTCGGCGCCGGCGGGCGGGCGCAGCCGTGCCGCGGCGCGGAGTCGGGCCGCCCGTCCGTCCAGGGACCTCCTAATGATTAGACGCTTGGGCAGGCCGGTTCGTTGCACGGGACCGTATACTTTGGCGGGACGGAAACCGGGCCGCGGGAATTTTTGGGAACCCGCCGCAGACGGCTTGACAGGGCCGGCTGGTCATGGTATTTTATCTCTCGCACCTTGCGGGAATGGCGGAATTGGCAGACGCGCTAGATTCAGGTTCTAGTGAGCAATACGTTCATGCAGGTTCAAGTCCTGTTTCCCGCACCAGCA
>JAAZAQ010000211.1 GCA_012514225.1 Clostridiales bacterium
CCCCCGTACTCACCGGAGATGACGCGCACCCGGGAGCCGTCCCCACGGACCTCGGGCACGTCCTGCGAAAGGATGTCATGGTACTTGGGCGGGGTCATCTTGTCCTTCCGGGGCAGGTTGAGCCACAGCTGCAGGCCCAGCATGCGCGGGGAGGCCTTGGGCATCTCCTGGTGCATGATGCCGGAGCCGGCCGTCATCCACTGGCAGCCGCCGTCCAGGATGTCGCCCTTGTTGCCCAGGCTGTCCCCGTGCTCGATATGGCCGGACACCAGGTAGGTGACCGTCTCGATGCCCCGGTGCGGATGCCAGGGGAAGCCCTTGACGTAGTCCCGGGGGTCGGTGGAGTCAAAGGCGTCCAGCATCAGGAAGGGGTCGAAGTCCCGGGTGGTTTCGCGCCCCAGCACGCGCACCAGGTTGACGCCCGCGCCGTCCACGGCGCGGTTGCCGGTCACCACCTGCGATACGTCTCGTTTCATGTTTTCTTCTTTTTTTTACGTTTCAGTCAGGACATAGCCGGTCATGGACAGGCTGCCCCACAGGAACTCATGGTTCAGGAAGGATACCCGGTCGTCCGCGCCTGCCGCGCCCAGGACGATGGGCAGGGGCAGGAAATGCTCGGCCGTGGGTACGCTCCGCGCGCTTCCGGGCAGTTTTTCATAGCCTGCGAGCGCCTGATAGCGCCCCTGCGTGACCAGTTCGTGGACGGCTTCGCCGAATTCCGCCGCCCAGGGAAAGGGCTCCGGTTTTCCGGGCGCGATTTCCCGCAGGTTGTGCACCACGTTGCCGCTGCCCAAAAGGAGGACGCCCTCGTCCCTCAGCGGGGCCAGCGCCCGGCCGATTGACAGCTGCTCCTCCGGGGGCAGGGTCACGTCCAGGCTCAATTGGACGACCGGGACGTCCGCCTGAGGGTACATCCGCATCAGCACGCTCCAGGCGCCGTGGTCCAGCCCCCAGTCATCGGAAATCCCCGCGCGGCCGCCCAGCAGCGCCGCGGCGCGCTCCGCCAGGGCGGGGCTGCCCGGGGCCGGGTAGGCGGCCTGGTGCAGCGCCGGCGGGAAGCCGAAAAAGTCATGGATGGTCCGGGGGGCGGCGTTGCCCGTCAGGAACAGCCCCCGGGTCTCGTAGTGCGCCGATACGCAAAGGATGGCCGCGGGCCGGGGAAGGCGGCGGCCCAGGGCTTCCCACTCCCGCGTCCAGGCGTTGTCCTCCAGCGCGTTCATCGGCGAGCCGTGGCCCAGGAAGGCCAGGGGCATCCTGCTCACAACATCAGCTCCCCGACCGGCCGGCGCGCCGCGGGATGGTTGCGTTCCTGGTTTCTTTCGCTGAGCAACTCCAGGTCCCCGGGGTAGCCGACGGCGACGGCGGCGACGACCTCGAGGTCTTCCGGGATATCAAAGGTCTCCCGCGCCTTCTTCCGGTCAAACCCCGCCATCGGGTGGGCGGTCAGCCCGCGCCGCTCGGCCTCCAGCATCAGAAAACCCAGGGCGCAGCCGGCGTCGGACAGGTGCCAGAAGTTGGGCTTTCCGCCCTGGGTGAAGGTCTTCTTGGCGCACAGCAGCATCAATGCGGGCGCCCGGCAGGCCCACTCCTGGTTTTGCGGCGTCAGGACCGCGCACAGCTTTTC
>JAAZAQ010000212.1 GCA_012514225.1 Clostridiales bacterium
ATGATGCCCGCCAGCGCGGCGGCGGCATGGAGGGCTTCCTGCCCGATCAGCAGCGTTTCCGTCATGGGCGGCCCGGCCTTTCCGGCTCCCCGCGCGGGGCGTCCCGCTCCGCCCGCCGGCTGCTGAACTTTACGGCAAGCAAGCCGGCGAACAAGCCCAGCAGCAGCGAGACCGCGCCCAGCGCGAACCATCCCAGGGCCGGGAACCGGCTGAAAAATGGGTCTGTCACGCGGGGTCCTCCTTTTCCAGCGCCTGTTTCAGGGCCTCCCTGCCCCGCTGGACCAGATGGTTGAGCTGGGCCGGTGTTTTGCCCATCACGGCGGCCGCCTCCTTCTGGCCCATGCCCTCGAAATACACCAGGTTCAGCGCGGTGCGGTAGTCGACGGGTAGCCCCGCCATCCCTTCCATCAGCCGCCGGCTTTCTGCCTGACGCAGAAACTCCGTTTCGGCGGACACGGCCTGCAGGCTCGCTTCCGGAATCTCCCTTCCGGACATGCCCGGTTCCCTGCGCCGCTGGCGCAGCTGTTTCAGCGCCAGGTTGTAACCGATGCGGTACAGGTAGGTCTTCAGCGTCGAGCGCCCCTGGAAGCGGGGCCCGCTGGCGGCCAGCTGGGCGAAGGCCTCGATCATCAGCTCCTCCGCCTCGTCCGCGCTGTGTAGCACGCCCTGGATAAAGCTGGTCAGGTTCTCCCGGTGCAGGGATATCAAAGCCGCCAGTCCGGCCTCGTCGCCTTGCTGGAAGCGGTTGTAGAGTTCCCAGTCCGCGTCATGACGCTGCATATCGCCCTGCCCGTTGGCCTCTGAATGGAGGAGGCGGGGGTCCTTGCCCCGCCTGAAGCCGCCCCCTTTTGATTCAACCGGGATGCTGTTGCTCAGTAAAGGATAGCATAAACGCCAGGTTCGTTCAATTTGTGTGTTTCCGGAGGAGCGGGAACCCCGCTTTTTTGTGAAAATCCCGCCTTTTGTTTGTACGCCCGGACGGTTCGCAGCCGGTCCCGCAAAGCGGGCCTGTCTTTCGCGAAACGGCTGGAAAGGCTATAATCGGGCCAGCAAGGACGGAGGGAAGGCATGCGCTTACAGAAATACCTCGCCGCCTGCGGTGTGGCGTCCCGTCGGCGGGCGGAGGAGATGATTCAAGCCGGCCTGGTGCAGGTCAACGGCGTCACCGTGCGGGAGATGGGCGTCCAGGTCGGGGAAGGGGACGTGGTCGCGGTGGAGGGGCGCCCGGTCGCGCTGGAGACGGACAAGCGCTACGTGCTGTACTACAAGCCCGTCGGCGAGGTCACCACCGTCTCGGACCCCGAGGGCCGGCCGACGGTGCTGGACCATTTCCGGGATTTCCCCGTGCGGCTCTACCCCGTGGGCCGGCTGGATTTCGATTCCGAGGGCCTGCTGCTGCTGACCAACGACGGGGAACTGACCAACCGCCTGACCCACCCCCGCCACGAGGTGGAGAAGCGCTACATCGCCCGCGTGTCCAACCAGGTCGGCGCGGCGGAACTGGCCAGGCTGCGCGCCGGCGTCATGCTGGAGGGCCGGAAAACCGCGCCGGCCAAGGTGAGCGTGCTCAGGGAGGACCCCTTTTCCACCGACCTGCTCATCACCCTGCACGAGGGGCGCAACCGCCAGATTCGACGCATGGTGGAGGCGGTGGGGCACCAGGTCGTCCGGCTCAAGCGTGTGCAGTACGGCACGGTCACGCTGGGGAACCTTCAGCGGGGCCAGTGGCGCGAGCTGAGCCCGGAGGAGGTCGCATCGCTGCGATGAGCGGCCAGGCGCTTGCGCCGTCGGCGCGCCATATCGCCGCCCGCGCCTTCGAGGGTTATCTCCGCGCGGGGGACACGGCGGTGGACGCGACCCTGGGGCGCGGCCGGGACTGCGCCCGCCTGTGCGAGCTGGTGGGGGAAACCGGCTGGGTCTTCGGTTTTGACGTGCAGCCGCAGGCCCTGGAGGAGACCCGCGCGCTGCTCGCGCAGCGGGGGCTGCTGCCCCGCGCCGGGCTTTTCCTGATGGGACACGAGCGAATGGCCGAGGTCGTGCCGCCCGGCGTGCGGCTGGCCGCGTTCAACCTGGGCTGGCTGCCCGGCCATGACAAGCGGCTCACCACGCGGACGGATACGACGCTGCAGGCGGTTGAAGCCGCCCTGGCGTTGCTTGCGCCCGGCGGCGCCCTCGTCGTGTGCTGTTATCCCGGGCACCCGGAGGGAAAGCGGGAGCAGGATGCCGTCGAAGCCTTCGCGCGGGGCCTTCCGCCCTCCCTGTACCTGGCGCTGTTCCACCGCTTCGTCAACGGCGGCCCCGGCGCGCCGTCCTGCCTGGTGGTGGAAAGGCTGGCTCCCGCCGTTTGAGGGCGGAGGGCCGCGCGGCCGGGGGATGTGGTTTTGACCCGGAAATCACCGCGCTTTCAACGACCCGTGATAGAATACCGGTAAACGGCGGAGGATGCCGGAAGAAAACGAACGGGAGGAGAATAAGGATGATTCTTACGACGACAGCCACCATCGAGGGACGCGCCGTTTCGGAGTACCTGGGCATCGTTTTCGGTGAGGTCATCACGGGCATCAACGTGTTCAAGGATATCGGCGCGGGTCTGCGCAATATCTTCGGCGGCCGCGCGCAGGGGTATGAGGGCGAGCTGCTGCAGGCGCGGGAGCAGTGCCTCCAGGAAATGGAGCAGCGGGCACGCGAGCTGGGCAGCGACGCGGTCGTCGGCGTAAAGATGGACTACGAGGCCCTCGGCTCCGACAACGGCATGCTGATGGTCACCTGCTCGGGCACCGCGGTCCGGCTGCGCTGAGCCAACCGGCGACCGGCCAGGCCGGCTGGACGGCGGCAGGCGTTTGACAGGCCGCGCTTTGCGGTACATTGCCACCGCAAACACAATCAAAGGAGCACGGTATGAACATCCTGCCTTCCGTCGCCCGCCAAGTCGGCGAAACCCCCTTGATCCGCCTCTCGCGCCTGGAGGCGCATTCCGGGCTGGCGGCCCGCCTGATGGCCAAGGCGGAGTGCTTCAACCCCGCCGGCTCTGTCAAGGACCGCATCGCCCTGGAAATGGTCGTCGAGGCGGAATGGTCCGGCGCCCTGCAGCCCGGCGGCCTGATGGTGGAAGCCTCCAGCGGCAACACCGGCATCGGCCTGGCCATGGTCGCGGTCGCGCGCGGCTACCGGCTCATCCTGACCATGCCGGACACCATGTCCCTGGAGCGCAGGCAGCTGCTGTCGGCCTACGGGGCGGAGCTGGTGCTCACCGACGGCGCGCTGGGCATGCCCGGCGCCATGGAAAAGGCGGAGGAAATCGCGAAGGAGAACCCAGGCAGCGTGTACGTCAGGCAGTTTGAGAACGCGGCCAACCCGCTGGCTCACTACAGGACGACCGGCCCGGAAATCATGCGGGACGCCGGCGGCCGGGTGGACGTCTTCGTGTCAGGCGTGGGCACCGGCGGCACCATCACCGGCGCGGGGCGCTACCTGAAGGAGCAAAACCCGGGCATCGAAATCGTCGCCGTGGAGCCTGCGGCTTCCCCGGTGCTTTCAGGCGGTCAGAAGGGCAAGCATAAAATCCAGGGCATCGGCGCGGGCTTCGTGCCCAAGGTGCTGGATACGTCCATCTACAGCCGGGTCGTGACCGTGACGGACGAGGACGCGGCGGCCATGGCGCGGCTCCTGGCCCGGACGGAAGGCCTCCTGTGCGGCATCAGCTCCGGCGCGGCCCTCCACGCCGCGGTCAGCCTGGCGACCGAACCCGCGTACCGGGACAAGTCCGTCGTCGTCGTCCTGCCCGACGCGGGAGACCGTTACCTTTCCGTCAACCTCTTCGGGGAGGCTTAGGGATGCCGGAGGACGCCTTTCGAAGGGAAATCGCCGAGCGCCTGCGCGCCGTCGCCCTGCCCTGCGAGCGGCTGGAGCAGGATTGCGACCGGATTCCGGACCGCAGGCAGGTCATCCTGCTCATCAAGGATTTGCAGTCCCTGATGTTCCCCTCCTATTTCGGGGTCAGCGACAGCCACGGGGACGAAAAAGGGGACCTCTTCACCTGGGCGGAGGAAGGGCTTGTCCGCCTGGTTTCCGTCTCCCTGCGTTTTTGCGAGCCGAAAGGCGCCCATGAGCCCGGGGACGTGGCGCGCCGCTTCCTCAGCGGCCTTCCGGAAATCAAGCGCCTGTTGGCCGGGGATGCGCAGGCCATCTTCGAGGGGGACCCCGCTGCCCAAAGCTGTGAGGAAGTGCTCATCTGCTATCCGGGTTTCTACGCGATTTCCATCCATCGCCTGGCCCACGCCCTGCACCGGCTGGGCGTGCCGCTGCTACCCAGGATTATGTCCGAGTACGCCCATGAGAAGACGGGCATCGACATCCATCCCGGCGCGCGCATCGGTGAGCGCTTTTGTATCGACCACGGCACCGGCATCGTAGTGGGGGAGACCGCGGTCATCGGAGACGATGTGAAGTTGTACCAGGGCGCGACGCTGGGCGCCCTGAGCTTTTCCCTGGACGAGGCGGGCAACCCGGTCAAGGGCGTGCATCGCCATCCGCGCCTGGGCAACCGCGTGGTGGTCTACGCCAATGCCGTCATCCTGGGCGGGGACACCGTGGTCGGGGACGATTGCGTCATCGGCGGCAACGTTTTCCTGACCCGCCCGCTACCGGAAAAGACGATGATGTATTACGATGGTGAGCGCATCCGCGTCCGGCCGCTGAAGGACGGAAAGCTGGGATAGACAAGGGCGCCCGCATGGGCGCCCTTCTGGGAAACAGAGCCGCCTTCGCGCGGCTTTTTTCAATCAGGCGGTCCCGCCGATGGCGAGCTCCTTGTTGAGGCTGGAGAAGGCCCTGGTGTCCCCCAGCAGGATGAAACCGGCCAGGTGCTCGTTGAGGTAGAGCTTCTTGGCGTACTGGAACATTTCGCTGTTCTCCATGACGTCCGCGTATGCGCGTGCGATTTCGTCGGAGGTCATCCCCTCCTGCTGGGTCAGCCCGGCGGAGGCGATGTGGGTGCCCATGGTGTTGACCATATAGGGGGGCGTCTTCGCCGCGTACGCCCTTTGCCCGCCCGCGGCGTTGTGGCCGGCTGCCTCGCCCTGGCCCCGGGCCACCATCCACAGCCCGTACCACCGGCCGTCCAGGGAGGCGCAGTCCCCGGCCGCGTAGACGTCCGGGACGTTGGTGCGCATCCTTTGGTCCACCTGGATGAACCGGTCGAAGGCGACGCCGCTGCCCGACAGGATTTCCGTGCGCGCGCGGACCCCGGCGGAGATGAGCACCAGGTCGGCGGGGTGCTGGCTGCCGTCCGCCAGCCGGACGCCGGCGGCGCGCCCGGCGCGGTCCGCGTAGATTTCCGCGACGGAAGCGCCGGTGGTCACCTCGGAGCCCTCCTTTTCCACCTGCCGGGTGAACAGCTCGGCCGCGCGCTCGTCCAGCTGCCGCATCATCAGCCTGGGCAGCCGCTCCAGAATCGCGTTGTCGATTCCCCGCTTGTGGAAGGCGTAGGCGGCTTCCAGCCCCAGCAGGCCGCCGCCGATGACGATGGCGCGCCGGGCGTCCTTCAGCCGGCTTTCGATGCGCAGCGCGTCCTCCATTGTCCACAGGGTCTCCACCCCGGGCAGGTCCGCGCCCTGGATGGGCGGGACGACGGAGGCGCTGCCCGTCGCCAGCACAAGCCGGTCATAGGGCAGGCGGCTGCCGTCTTTGAGGGCGACTGCACGCTCCTGCGTGTCGATGCCTGTAACGGCCTGCCCCAGCCGCAGGCTGATGCCCCGTATGGTGTACCACTCCTTCGGGTGGATAACCAGTTTCTGCGCCGCCGCGCGGTCTTCCAGCACCTCGCACTGCCGCTGGCGGTAATAGGGGAGGTGCGGGTCCTCCGTCAGCAGGGTAATCGCGCATCCGGGGTCCTGCGCACGCGCGGCCTCGGCGGCGGACAGCCCCGCGATGGAGCCGCCGATGATGACAATCCGGGTTTCAGCCAAAGAAAACGCCTCCTGCGCGCCATGCGCGCGAATTGTATGGGAACCGCCGGAGTATATCACCGCGCGGGGCGCGCGGAAAGGGAAAACGGTCAACCCCCGCGAAAATGGGGGCTGGCCGCCCCCATAAAGCGTTCAGCTCCCCTGCGAATTACTGCGCCCGGTACCCGCTGTCGTAGTCGACCTGGCTGCGGTAAGGCCCCTCCGGCCAGGCGGCCAGGTTGTGGGCTGCGATGGCCACCGCCTTGTCCAGCGTGGCCGGCAGGTTGTAGTTCCCGGAGATGTG
>JAAZAQ010000001.1 GCA_012514225.1 Clostridiales bacterium
CGGGGCGCGCACGCCGCCGCAGTCTACGCCCTTGCGGCGCAGCGTTTCCTTGATGAGGGCGTACATGCTGCCCTTCCCGCCGCACAGGGCGGCGATGATGCGGCAGGCCTCGTCCTGCACCGCGAGGGCCTCTGGCGTCCTGCCCTGCGCCGTCAGGTCAAAGATTTTCAGGTACAGCCCGGGCATGGCGCCGTAGGTGCCGCCGATGCCGCCGCAGGCGCCCATCGCCAGGCCGGCGGCCAGCTGCTCGTCCGGCCCGTTGAACACGGCGAACGACCCGCCGCCGGCTTCGCGGTACTGCTGGATGTCCTGAACCGGCATGGAGGAGTTCTTGACCCCGGCGACGCGCGGGTTTTTCAGCATCCCGGCGAGCAGCGGCAGGGTCAGCGCGACGCCGGCCAGCTGGGGAATGTTGTAGAGGATGAGGTCGGTCTCCGGCGCGGCCCGGCTGATGTCGTTCCAGTAGCGGGCGATGGCGTGCTCGGGCAGCCGGAAGTAAATCGGCGGGATGGCCGCGATGGCGTCCACCCCCAGCTTCTGCGCGTGCCGCGCCAGCTCCTGCGAGTCGCGGGTGTTGTTGCAGGCCACGTGCGCGATGACGGTCATCCGGCCGCCGACGGCCTCCATCACGCTCTCCAGCAGGGTCTTGCGCTCCTGAACGCTCAGGTAGATGCACTCGCCGGAGGAGCCGTTGACGTACAGCCCCTTCACCCCCTGGGAAAGCAGGTGGCGGGCCAGCGCCTGCGCGCGGGCGGGAGAAACCTCGCCCACGTCGTCATAGCAGGCGTAAAACGCCGGGAAGATGCCGCGGTACTTTTCTGGAACGCCCATCTCCTCGCTCCTTTTATTTCGTTGGATTGCTCAGGCCGCCAGCCCGGGCGTCCTACCCCGCGTTGACCAGCTTCATGCCCTGGGCGCACATCGGGCAGGCGTCCGGGCGGTAGTGCGAGGCTTTGAGGGTCAGCAGGGCTTCGAAAGGCGCTTCAAACCGCGTGGCGCCACCGGATTTGTCCACCAGGCAAACGATGCCGGCGACCGTGCCGCCCAGGGCGCGGACGATTTCGGTCATCTCCCGGACGGACTGGCCGGTGGACACCTCGTCCTCCGCCAGCAGCACCCGGGCGCCGGAAGTCAATTCAAACCCGCGGCGCAGGATGAGCGCGCCGTCCCGCTTTTCGCAGAAGGCGTGCCGGATGCCCAGCGCGCGGGCGGTTTCGTGCCCGGGCAGCACGCCGCCCACGGCGGCGGAGAGCACCAGGTCCGGGTTCCACGGTTTCCCGCGCTCCGCCAGCGCCTGCCCGATGAGGGACGCGGTCTGCGCATCCTCGAACAGGCGCGCGCACTGCACGTACCAGTCGGTGTGCCGGCCGGACAGGCGGTAAAAGTGACCCTTGCGGATGACGCCCCGGGCGCTGAACAGCTCGAAGGCGGCTTCGGGGCTCAGGCTCATGCCGTCTTCCCCTTCCCGCGGCGCGGGGCTTTCGGCGCCCCGTCCCCCCTGCCGTTCGCGTCCTGGAGCGCCTGGGCCAGATTGCCTTCGCGCAGGCCCTTTTCAATAAAATCCAGCCCCTCCGCGTCCAGGTGGACGATGGCGACGAGCTCGCCCTTCCGGTCCAGCCCGGTCACGGCCTCGCCGTCTTCGCTGCCCGCCCACTGCGCCAGGGCATAGGGGCAGAAGGCGCGCATGGCACGCAGGGCGGCCTTCCGGCAGCGCTTGACGCGGCGATGCCAGGCGGCGGCCTCGCGGTAGGGGATGTGATAGCCGCCCGTCAGGCGGCAGCCCTTGAGTCGGGGACGCATAAAACCCTCGTTTTCAACCGTCGGGCGGAGCCGTCTTTCGGCGGCCGCGCCAGAAAAAACCGGCAGCGGGCGACCGCTGCCGGCGGGAAGGCGCTTACTGCTTCGCGCCGCACTCCGGGCAGAACTTCGCGCCCGGGGCGAGGGGCTTGCCGCAGTCCTTGCAGGCCGAGCCGGCCTGGCTGGCGCCGCATTCCGGGCAGAACTTGCTGCCCGCGGCGACCGGCGCCGCGCAGGAAACGCAGGGAACGGTCTGGGTCTGGGGCTGAGCCGGGGCGGTTTGCTGCGCGCCCTGGAAGGCGCCCTGCATCATCTGGCCCATCGCCATGCCGGCGCCCAGGCCCGCGCCCATGCCGGCGGCGCCGCCCTCGTTCTGCGCCGCGTCGCGGATGGCTTCGGCGGCCTGGTACTGTGTGTACCTGTTCAGGTCGCCCACCACGCCCATGCTGGTGCGGCGATCCATGGCCTGCTCGACTTCCTGGGGCAGGCTGATGTTCTCCACCACGAAGCTCTCCAGCTTCAGGCCCAGGCTCAGGAAGCGGGGCGCCAGCGCGTTGAGGGCGAACTGGCCCAGCTCCTCGTAGTTGGCCGCCAGGTCCAGGGCGGGGATTTTGCTCTGCGCGATGATGTCGGAGAGGGCGGACACGATGGTGCGCTTGATCTGGCCCTCGACGCCTTCCACGGTCATCAGCTCGGTGGTGCCGAAGACCTCCTTGAGGAAGACCACCGGGTCCTGCACGCGGAAGGAGTAGATGCCGAACGCGCGCAGCCGGACCATGCCGAACTCGGCGTCCCGCATCATCACCGGGTTGCTGGTGCCCCACTTGAGGTCCAGGAACTGCTTGGTGTTGACGAAGTACACCTCGGCCTGGAAGGGGGACTTGAAGCCGTATTTCCAGCTCTTCAGCGCGGTCATCACGGGCATGTTCTGGGTGCTCAACTCATAGCGCCCGGGCTGGAACAAATCGGCGATGCGGCCTTCGTTGACGAAGACGGCCACCTGGCTTTCCCGGACGGTCAGCTGCGCGCCCATCATGATTTCCTTGCCGTTGGACTCGTAGCGGTGCACCATGGTGTTGGCGCTGGAGTCGGTCCACTCGATGACGTCCACCAATTGGCTGCTGATGATTTTCTTGAAGAAGCTCATGGCGTTTTCCTCCTTACGATTGGGGAAGTCCGTAAAATCACGGCCATGCGGCCGCTCTTTCCTCAGGTCTGGGGCGACGCCAGGCCGCCCAGCCGGTCCAGCACGCGGAAGCTGGTGCAGACCAGCTCCAGGTCCATGTAGCTCTTGACCCGGTTGGCGGTGGCCAGCACCTGCTCCTGCACCATGGCGGAGAGCAGGTCCACCTTCCGCTCGTCCAGCGGCTCCGTCGCGCAGGCGACGACGCGCAGGCGGTCGGCGCTGATGAGGGCTGCGCCGATGACCATCGGCTCCAGGATGCGGCCGAAGAAGTTGGCGCGCA
>JAAZAQ010000213.1 GCA_012514225.1 Clostridiales bacterium
ATCCACGGCACCGGCGGGTTCCAGGGCGAAATCCGGCTGGGCGGGGAGGTTTCGCACATCCTGTCCCCGCAGGACGCCATGCAGCAGGGCATCGGGATGGTGCACCAGGAGTTCATGCTCATCCCCGGGTTCACGGTGACGGAAAACATCAAGCTCAACCGGGAGCTCAGCCGGCCCAACCTGGTCAGCCGCATCCTGGGGAAGGAGCTGGAGTCCCTGGACCACGCCGCCATGGCGGCGGACGCGCGCGTGGCGCTGGACAACGTGGGCGTGCGCATCCCGGAGGACACGCTGGTCAAGACCCTGCCGGTGGGCTATATGCAGTTCGTCGAAATCGCGCGCGAAATCGACAAGAGCGGCGTCCGGCTGCTGGTCTTCGACGAGCCGACCGCGGTGTTGACCGAGAGCGAGGCGGACCAGCTGATTTCCGTCATGAAGTCCATCGCCCGCAGCGGCATCGCCATCATCTTCATCACCCACCGGCTCGGCGAGGTCATGAAGGCGGCGGACACGGTGACCGTCCTGCGCGACGGCAAGCTGGTGGGCGCCAAGCCCATCGCCCAGACCTCGCTGGTCGAGATGGCCGGGATGATGATTGGGCGGGGCAGCGAGGGCATCATCGCGCCGCCCAGGCGGGAGATTCCCCTCTCCGGCCGCCTGGCGCTGGAGGTCAGGGACCTGCGGGTCGAGATGCCGGGGGAAATGGTCCGGGGGCTGGACCTGGACGTGATGGAGGGCGAGATTGTCGGCATCGGCGGCCTCGCCGGCCAGGGCAAGGTGGGGCTCCCCAACGGGGTGATGGGGCTTTACCCGACGCAGGGCGCCGTGTGGCTGTTCCATGAGGAGCTGAAGCTCAACGACCCGGCCGCCTCCCTGAAGCACGGCATGAGCATGGTGTCGGAGGACCGGCGCGGCGTCGGGCTGCTGCTGGAGGAGTCCATCGAGGACAACATCGTCTTCAATGCCCTGCAGATCAAGGGCGAATATCTGGCCGGCAGCGGGCCGTTCAAAATCCGCTCCGGCAAGAAGGTTCGGGAGCATGCCCGCAAGATGATTCACGACCTGGACATCCGCTGCCAGTCCCCCGCGCAGCCGACGGGCACGCTGTCGGGCGGCAACCAGCAGAAGGTGTGCATCGCCCGGGCGCTGACGATGAGCCCGCGCTTCCTCTTCGTGTCCGAGCCCACCCGGGGCATCGACATCGGCGCCAAGGCGCTGGTGCTGGACACCCTGGTGCGCCTCAACCGCGAGCAGGGGCTGACCATCGTGATGGTTTCCAGCGAGCTGATGGAGCTGCGCTCCATCTGCGACCGCATCGTCATCGTGGCGGAGGGCAAGGTGGTCGACATCCTGCGGCCCGACAGCCCGGACGAGCACTTCGGCCTGGCGATGAGCGGCATCAAGCCGGAGGGGAAGGTGGCACCGTGAAAAAATCCAGGAAACAAATCTTCGTCGCCGCCTTTCTGCTGCTGCTGGCCGTGGTCCTGGCCGTCGCCGGCGTGTGGGGCTACGCCATCAGGGGCAGCCGGGACGCGTCCGGCAACCTGCTGCTGATGCGCAACTACGCGGTGCTGCTCACCGCCTCGGGCGCCATCGTGGACGAGGTGACCCTGCAGGCCAAGCTGGACGCGCGCACCTACGGGCGCGCCAACGGGTTCAGCCGCAACCAGATCAGCGAGTACATGGACGAGCAGGGCGAAATCGCCCGCGCGGCCGCGCTTGAAAAATACGGCCGGTATGACCGGCAGGTGCTGATGGACCTCAGCGGCGCGGTGGAAACCTTCGGGCAGTCCCTCAGCGGCTACACGGCGCTGGAAACGCAGGAAAAGGCCGCCTATGCGGAAACCTGGCTGGCCCGGCAGGAGGCGCTGCAGGCGGAGGCCGTCGCCGGGCAGGAAACCGCGAGGGCCGAGGAGGCCACCGTTTCCGAAGACGCGCTGATGCAGCAGGGCGAAGCCAGGGTGGACTACACCGATTTCGTGCCTTCGGCGGAGCTGAAACTGCTGGAGGAGCAATTGACCCCCGCCTACGACGCGATGTTCGACGTGCTGGCGGGCGCGCTGCCGGACCTGCGGCCGGAAATGCGCGACGAGCTGCGGGAGCCGCTGCTGGACACCGTGCAGGGCGGGAACAACGCCTTCGCGAGGGAGTACGACCAGTACGCGGCCCGGGGCGCCGAAAGCATCCTGGAGGGCGGCGACGCCCTGAGAATGAAAATCGCCCGGCAGGCGGACAACCTGGTCTTCCTGGCCGTCGGCGTCCTCATCCTGGCGCTGACCGTGTTCTACTACCGGCAGCTGAAAGCCAGCCTGGGCATGCCGCGGCTGGTCATCAGCCTGTTCTTCCTGATTCTGTGCGTGCTGGCGGCGCTGTACAGCATCAACGTGCCCAGCATGATTTCCACCATCCTCTGGCGGACCGGCATGTACGGCGTGCTGGCGCTGGCCATGCTGCCGGGCATCCAGTCGGGCATCAGCCTGAACATGGGCATGACCGTCGGCATCATCGCGGGCCTCATCTCCACCCTCATCGCGCTGGAGATGAACATGGTGGGGTGGGGCGCCTTCTTCTTCTCCGCCTTCGTGGGCATCGCTCTGGCCCTTCCCATCGGCTGGCTCTACGGCAAGCTTTTGAACCGCCTCAAGGGCAGCGAGATGACCGTGTCCACCTACGTGGGCTTCAGCTTCGTGTCCCTGTTCAGCATCGCCTGGATGCTGCTGCCCTTCCGCAACCCCAAGCTGACCTGGGCGCTGGGCAGCGGGCTGCGCGTCATGCACAACATGGGCGACTCCTTCGGCCGCATCCTGGACAATTTCCTGGCCTTCGACCTCCTGGGCGTTCACGTGCCCACGGGCCTGCTGCTCTTCTTCCTGCTCGCCTGCGGGCTGATGTGGCTCTTTTCCCGCAGCCGCCCCGGTATCGCGATGAACGCGGCGGGCGCCAGCCAGCGCTTCGCCGAGGCCGCCGGCGTCAACGTCAACCGGATGCGCGTCGTGGGCACCACCGTTTCCACCGTCATCGCGGCGGTCGGCATCATCGTCTACTCCCAGTCCTTCGGCTTCATGCAGCTGTACAACGGCCCCAAGCAGATGGGCTTTGTGGCCGCCAGCGCCATCCTCATCGGCGGCGCGACCGTGACCCGCGCCAAGGTATCCCACGTCATCATCGGCACCTTCCTGTTCCAGGGGGTGCTGGCGCTGGGCATCCAGGTCGCCAACGCGGCCATTCCGGAAGGGGGCTTGTCCGAAGTCATGCGCATCCTGATATCCAACGGCATCATCCTCTACGCCCTGACCCAGTCGGGAGGTGAAGGCCGTGGCTGAGCTGCACGTCAAGAAACACGACCCAAAGGCCGCCCTGCGCGCGAACCTGCGCGAGTACATCGTCACATACGTATTCCTGGCGATGAGCATCGCCTTCGTCCTGCTCTCCGGCCGGACGCTGCCGGACATCTTCTCCCAGGTGGTCGGCCGCCTGTCCAGGAACCTCTTCATCGTCCTGGCGCTCATCATCCCCATCATCGCGGGCATGGGCATCAACTTCGCCATCACCATCGGCGCCATGGCGGCGCAGGTGGGGCTGATGCTGTCCATCAACTGGAACCTGGAGGGGGTTCCGGGCCTGCTGGCCGCGGCCGGCATCACCCTGCCGCTGGCGGCGTTCTTCGGCTTCCTCATCGGTTCCCTGCTCAACAAGATGAAGGGACAGGAGACCATCGGCTCGCTCATCCTGGGCTACTTCGCCAACGGCGCCTACCAGCTGCTGTTCCTGTTCATCTTCGGCAGCATCATCCCGCTGTCGGACAAGGTGACCATCGTTGGCGCCAGCGGCGTGGCCAACACGCTCAACCTGATGGGCGGCGGGCTGTACATGGCGCTGGACAAGGTGTGGTCCCTGCCCTTCGACACCGCCCTGTACGCGGTCAGCGCGCTCATCGCGCTCAGCGCCGGCGCGCTGTACCTGGTGAAGAAAATCAGCCTCAAGCGCCTCATTGTGCTGGCGGGCAGCGCCGTGCTGTTTTCCCTGCTGGTCCTGCTGGTGCCGGCCTTCAACCGCATCGTGCGCGGCACCAGCGTCCCCATGGTCACCTTCCTGCTGGTGGCCTTGCTGTGCGTCTTCAACGTGGTCATCATGCGCACCCGCCTGGGCCAGAAGTTCCGCGCGGTCGGCCAGAGCCGGGCCGTCGCCAACGCGTCGGGCATCAACGTCAACCGCGTGCGCATCATCGCCATCATGCTCTCCACCGTGCTGGCGGGCTGGGGGCAGATCATCTTCATCCAGAACCTGGGCACGCTGCAGACCTACTCCGCCCACGAGATGGTCGGCCTCTACGCCGGCGCCTCCATCCTGGTGGGCGGCGCCTCCCTCAACCGCGCCACCAACACCCAGGCTATCGTGGGCACCATCCTCTTCCACATCCTCTTCACCGTTTCCCAGGACGCGGGCAAGACGCTGTTCGGGAACCCGAACGTCGGCGAGTTTTTCCGCGTCTTCATCGCCTACGGCGTCATCGCCGTCGCCCTGGTCATGCACACCTGGCGCGCCAACGCCGCGTGGCAGAAGAAGAGCCCGCTGCAGGGCGCGGCGCGCTAAGGAAAACACCAGCCTGAGCGCCGGGCCCAGGCCCGGCGCTCAGATGATCGAAAAAGGTCTGCGGACCTTTTTCGATTCAGAGGATTGCTGCGGAATGTTTTCGCTTTTCGCGAAAACGCCCCGCGCGGCAGGCATTGCCGGACGATACGATCATAATCGGTGGGCTGCCGCCCCCCGAACCCCCCCGCGTCTTGCTCTTTAGTAAGGTTTTTGACAGGCTGAGAGCCGGGCCCAGGCCCGGCTCCTGTCTTATCCAACCGTCTTCTCTGGCGGCCTATTCCCGCCAGGGATGCTCAATCAGCGGCCCGTTGAGGGTCAGGCAGAAGGGATGCCCCGCCGGATCCAGCATTACAAACCAGCTGTCCCCGTACTGCGCCGGGGCGTCCCTGGCCCCGATGGAGCGGGCGTAGGCGACCGCTTTGGGCAGGTCTTTGACAATCAGGTCCAGGTGGCTCTGCTGGCCCCTGATTTCGTTGGGCCAGGTCGGCGCCAGGTAGCCGTTGACCGGCTGGAAGGAGAGGCTGACGTTCTTGCCGACGACCGCCGGCATCACGTCCCCGTCCAAGCCCTCCGCCTCAAAGC
>JAAZAQ010000214.1 GCA_012514225.1 Clostridiales bacterium
CAGGGAATCGCCCTGCGCGGGGAAATCAGCAACTTCAAGCGCCACACCTCCGGGCACCTGTACTTTTCCCTGAAGGACGAAACCAGCCGGATTGCCTGCGTCATGTTCAGGCAATATGCCCAGATGCTCCGCTTCGCCCCCGGTGACGGGATGAGCGTGGTGCTTTCAGGCTCCGTGGGCTTGTATACCGCCATGGGCAGCTACCAGTTCTACGGGGAGGCCATGGCGGCGGACGGGGCGGGCGCCCTGTATGAGCGATTCCTTAGGCTGAAGGAAAAGCTGCAAAAGGAAGGGCTGTTCGACGCTTCCCGAAAGCGGGCGCTGCCCTTGCTTCCCAGGGGTGTCGGCATCGTCACCTCCGGTGGCGGGGCGGTGTTGCACGACATCGTGACGGTGACGCACAGGCGTTTCCCCGGAATGCCGCTCATTCTCAGGGCCAGCCAGGTCCAGGGGGCGGGCGCCGCGGAGGATCTGGCGGCCGGCCTCGACGCCCTTGCCCGGCTGGACGAGGTGGACGTCATCATCATCGGCCGGGGCGGCGGCTCCCTGGAAGACCTCTGGGCTTTCAACGAGGAAACCCTGGTCCGCGCAGTCGCTTCCTGCCCCAAACCTGTTATTTCGGCGGTCGGGCACGAGACCGACGTCACGCTGTCGGACTTCGCTGCGGACGTGCGCGCGGCGACGCCCTCCGCCGCGGCTGAAATCGCCGTGCCTTCAGCCGCGGAACTCGACGCGCGTGTCTCCGGATTGCTGCGCGGCCTCGATACGCAGGCGGCGCAGGCTTTGGAGCGCAAACAAAGCCACTTAAACGGCCTGCTGACCAGGCTCGGACTCGCCGACCCCGCCAGCCGACTCGCGCTGGCGAGCGCGCGGCAGACCCTGCTGTCTTCCCGCTTGAACGCGGCGGCGAATTCGGTCTTCGCTTCGATACAGGCGGGCGCAAAAGCCGCCATGGAGCGCTTCGCCCTGGCCGGGCCGCAGCAGACGCTCAACCGGGGGTACGTCATCGCGCTAAAGGACGGCCGGCCTGTCAAAAGCGCGGGGGTGGCGTCCGGGGTTATGGATTTGCTATTCCATGACGGGACGGTGCGCGTGAACACCCTCGAAACCCATATGCAAGCCAAGGAGGACTCAGATGGCGAAAAAGCCTGAAAACCCGAATTTCGAGGAGAAACTGGAAGCCCTGGAGCAGTTGACGATGAAGATGGAAGAGGGCAGCCTGAGCCTTGAGGAACTGCTGCAAACCTATGAGCAGGGCATGAAACTGGCAGACAGCCTAAAAAAGGAGCTGGAGCAGGCGCAAGGCCGGCTGATGGAGCTTAAGGACGGCGCGCTCAAACCGATGGGGGAGCAGTGAGCGGCTTCAAGGCGCGATATGATGAGTATGCAGCCCAGGTAGAGCTGGAGCTGGAGCGCCTGCTTCCGCTGCCCCGGGAGGATTGGCCGGAGTCCAGCCGCCCGAAAGCACTGGCGCAAGCCATGCGGTACAGCCTGCTCTCAGGCGGCAAGCGGCTGCGGCCGGTGCTGCTGCTGGCCGCGTACCGGACGCTGCGCGAGGATCTCGCGCCCGCGCTTCCATTTGCCGCCGCGGTGGAGATGATTCACGCCTACTCGCTCATCCACGACGACCTTCCCGCGATGGATAACGACGACCTGCGCCGCGGTCAGCCGACGTCACACCGCGCCTTCGGCGAGGCGACGGCCATCCTGGCGGGCGACGCCCTGCTGAACCTGGCTTTCGAGACCATGCTGGGAAGCGGCCTTCCCCGCGCCTGCCAGGCGGCGCGCATCATCGCCGAAAAAGCCGGCGCCCAAGGGATGATTGCAGGGCAGATGGCCGATATCCTCTCGGAGGGCCGTTCGCCCGACCCCGCTCTCGTCCGGTACATCCACCTGCGGAAGACAGCCTGCCTGCTGACCGCGCCTGTTATGGCCGGCTTGACGCTTTCCGATGCGGGCCAGGGGATGCTGGAAGCGGGGGAAACCTATGGGCGGGAGCTTGGCCTTGCGTTCCAGATTACCGACGACCTGCTGGACCTTTCCGGAACGCCCGAGCAGACCGGCAAGTCGGGTGGCAGGGACGCGGCGCTTGGGAAAATGACCTGGCCTGCCGCGGTTGGATTCGACAAGGCGCGCGCGGACGCCTCGGCCGCCGTCGACAAGGCTGTGCTGGCTGCCGAAGGCTTCGGCCACCAGGCGCCGTTCTTCCGGTCGCTTGCGCTGTCCCTGCTGGAACGAGTAAGATAATGACCGTTCTGATCAGGAAGGGGGG
>JAAZAQ010000215.1 GCA_012514225.1 Clostridiales bacterium
AATCATCGGGTTCTTGCCTTCTTCGGCCAGCATGGGGTTGTAGCGGTACAGGTTCCAGTAGCCGGAGGCGACCGCCTTGCGGGTCTCGGCCTGGGAGAAGGACATGTTGATGCCGTGGTTGATGCAGGGGCTGTAGGCGATGATCAGCGAGGGCCCCTTGTAGGCCTCCGCCTCGTTGAAGGCCTTGAGCACCTGGTTGTAGTTTGCGCTCATGGACACGTGGGCGACGTAGACGTAGCCGTAGCTCATCGCCATCAGGCCCAGGTCCTTCTTGCGGGTGCGCTTGCCGGCGGCGGCGAACTTGGCGACCGAGCCGGTGGGCGTCGACTTGGAGGCCTGGCCGCCGGTGTTGGAATACACCTCGGTGTCCAGCACCAGGATGTTCACGTCCTGGTTCTGGGCCAGCACATGGTCCAGCCCGCCGTAGCCGATGTCATAGGCCCAGCCGTCCCCGCCGATAATCCAGATGGATTTCTTGACGAGCAGGTCGGCGTTGTCCAGCACTTCCTGGGCGGGGGCGCAGGCGTCGCAGTCGCACTTGCGGCCGTTCTTGACCCATTCCTTCTCCCACTTCGTGCCCGTCATGTCCAGCCCGCACTTGCAGGCGTCCAGTAGTTTGGCCGCGGCGGCCTTGGAAGCCTCGCCGTCGTCCATCTTTTCCAGCCACTCCGCGCCTGCTTCCTTGAGGGCGGCGTCGCAGTACTCCACCGCAATCATCTTGCGGACAGTCTCGGCTAGCCGCTCGCGGCGCTGCCGGTAGGCCAGGTTCATGCCGAAGCCGAACTCGGCGTTGTCCTCAAACAGGCTGTTAGCCCAGGCCGGCCCGTGCCCCTTGCTGTTGACGGTGTAGGGCACCGTGGGGGAGGAGCCGCCGTAGATGGAGCTGCAGCCGGTGGCGTTGGCGATGACCATCCGGTCGCCGAAGAGCTGGGTGGCCAGCTTGATGTAGGGCGTCTCGCCGCAGCCGGCGCAGGCGCCGGAGTACTCGAAGAGGGGCTTGAGGAACTGACTGCCGCGCACGGTGTTCCTGTTGTGGTTGAAGCGGTCGTCCGGCAGCGTCCGGGCGAACTGCCAGTTGGCGTCCTGCTCCAGCTGGCCTTCCAGCGGCTTCATCTGCAGCGCCTTGGTCTTGGACGGGCAGACTTCGTAGCAATTGCCGCAGCCGGTGCAGTCCAGCGGGCTGACCTGGATGCGGAAGTCGTTGCCGGCGTATTCCTTGCCCAGGGCCGGCTTGGTCACGAAGCCCTCCGGGCGCTTGGCGCCGGATTCCACCAGGAAGGGCCGGATGACGGCGTGGGGGCAGACCATGGAGCACTGGTTGCACTGGATGCAGTGCTCCACCTGCCACTCGGGCACGTTGACCGCGATGCCGCGCTTCTCGTACTGGGTGGTCGCCGTGGGCACCACGCCGGCCGGGTCGAAAGCGGAAACGGGCAGGGAATCGCCGGCCTGGCGCAGGATGGGCCTGGCGACGGAGTCGAAGTACTCGGTCGCGTCCACTTTCTGGGGTTGCGCGCCCGTCTCGGCCTTGGCCCAGGCGGCGGGCACCCTGACTTCCTTCAGGGCGGACACCGCGGCGTCGATGACCGCGTAGTTGGCCTTGACCACCTTGTCGCCCCGGCGGCCGTAGGTCTCCTTGGCGTAGGCTTTCATGTACTTCTCGGCCTGCGCGTAGGGGATGACGTTCGCCAGCTTGAAGAAGGCCGCCTGCATGATGGTATTGATGCGCCCGCCCATGCCGTGCTTCTCGGCCAGCGCGATGGCGTCGATGACGTACACCTTGGCCTTCTTCGCCGCCAGGATGCGCTTCATTTCGGCGGGCAGGTGCCTGTCCAGTTCCTCGCCCTCCCAGGGGCAGTTGAGCAGGAAGGTGCCGCCGCGCTTGAGGGCGGAGACCATGTCGTACTGGGTCACGTAGGCCGGGTTGTGGCAGGCGACGAAATTCGCGTCGTCGATGAGGTAGGTGCTCTGGATGGGCAGCTTGCCGAAGCGCAGGTGGCTGACCGTCAGCCCGCCGGACTTCTTGGAGTCATAGGCGAAGTAGGCCTGCACGTTGAGCTTGGTGTGGTCGCCGATAATCTTGATGGAGTTCTTGTTCGCGCCCACCGTGCCGTCGCTGCCCAGGCCGTAGAACTTGCAGGACACGGTGCCTTCCGGCGCCGAATTGAACTGGCGCCCCAGGGGCAGGGAGGAGTGGGTCACGTCGTCCACGATGCCCACGGTGAAGTGGTTCTTCGGGCGGGGCTTTGCGGAGTTGTCGAAGACCGCCTTGATCATCGTGGGGTTGAATTCCTTGCTGGACAGCCCGTAGCGCCCGCCCAGCACGGTCACGTCCGTCCGGCCGGCGTTGGTCAGCGCGGTGCGCACGTCCATGTACAGCGGGTCACCCAGGGCGCCGGGCTCCTTGGTGCGGTCCATGACCGACAGGCGCTTCACGGTCTTGGGCAGGGCCTTGAGGAAGGCTTCCTCGGCGAAGGGACGGTACAGGCGCACCTTGAGGACGCCGTACTTCCTGCCCTTCGCGTTCAGGGCGGTCACGACTTCGTGCGCGGCTTCGGCACCGGAGCCCATGATGACGATGACGTCCTCGGCGTCCTTCGCGCCGTAGTAGTCGAACAGCTTGTATCCGCGGCCGGTCAGCTGCTTGACCTGCTTCATGCAGGCCTCCACGATGCCGGGCACGGCCAGGTGGTAGGGGTTGGCCGCCTCGCGGTTCTGGAAGAAAACGTCGGGGTTCTGCGCGGTGCCGGACTGGCGGGGGCGCTCCGGGTTCAGGGCGCGGGCGCGGAAGGCGGCCACCTTGTCCCAGTCGACCAGTTTGCGCATATCCTCGTAGTCAATCTGCTGGATTTTCTGCATCTCGTGGCTGGTGCGGAAGCCGTCGAAGAAATGCAGGAAGGGGATGGAGGACTGGATGCTCGCCAGGTGGGCGACCAGCGCCAGGTCCTGGGCCTCCTGGACGGAACCGGAGGCCAGCATCGCGAACCCGGTCTGCCGACAGGCCATCACGTCGCTGTGGTCGCCGAAGATGGACAGGGCGTGCGTCGCCAGCGTGCGCGCGCTGACGTGGAAGACCGTCGGCAGCAGTTCGCCAGCGATTTTGTACATGTTGGGAATCATCAGCAGCAGGCCCTGGGAGGCCGTGTAGGTGGTCGTCATGGCGCCTGCGGCCAGGGAGCCGTGCACCGCGCCGGCGGCGCCGCCCTCGGACTGCATTTCCGCCACGCTGACCGTCTGCCCGAAGAGGTTCTTCTGCCCCTGGGCGGACCATTCGTCCACGTATTCCGCCATGGTGCTCGACGGGGTGATCGGGTAGATCGCGGCGACGTCGCTAAAGGCGTACGCGACGTGGCTGACGGCGCCGTTGCCGTCGATGGTGTATTTTTTTGCCATGGTGACCTCCGTTTTATCTTTGAACCCGGCATTCCGGGATTTCAAGCGGCGCAAACCAACACAGTATAATGAGAATGCGTCCGATTTGTCAAGGAATTGGCGAGATTTCGACGATGGGAAAATCCCTTGAAAAACAAGGGATTTCTGCGTTTTCAACGGAAGCCTGTGTCAGAATCCGGCAAAAAAGTGAAAAAATCCGACAGAAAAAACCGCGGCGCGCGCCGCTGTCTGGAAGTGAGCCCGGTTTGTGTGGAATGACCCGCTTACCCGGCCGGGTCCGGCAGGATGAACCGCACGGCGCGGGTCGCCGTTTCCAGCGTAAAGTCCCGCCCCTGCGCGATTTCCCCGTCCAGGCAGAGGGCGAAGTCCCGGTCCGCCTCGACGCGCACCCGGGCGGCGCGGCGGTAGGTCAGGTAGGGGGCGAAATCGGGGTCCTTCAGGTGCAGCCCTTTCTGGTACCGGGGCAACAGGGCCAGCAGCCGCATCCGCGGGATGGGCTTGATGAGGCATATGTCCATCAGCCCGTCGTCGTTGACAGCCTCCGGGGCGCAGAGGAAACGGCCGCCGATGTACCGTCCGGAGGCCAGGGAGGCGGTCAGCAGCGGGCCCTCGTGCAGGGTTTCGCCGTCCGCGGTGACGCGGCAGTCCGTCTTCAGGTGGCGCGCGATGGCGTTCGCGGCGCCGATCAGGTAGGCGCCCTTGCCCTGCAAAAGCGGGAACCGCCGGATGGAGACCACCGTTTTGGCGGCCTGCGCCTCCAGGCCGACGTTGGCGACGTTGACGGCGCAGCGTTCTCCCGCGCAGATGAGGTCCACCAGCACCGTCCCCGCGGACACCTGCCGCTTCAGGTCGAGGAAACGGGCTACGCCGCCGTAATACTTGACAAAATCGTTGCCGCTGCCGCAGGGCCACACACCGACGGCGGCGTGGGGCTGCCCCATCGCGCCGGTCGCCACCTCGCCCAGGGTACCGTCCCCGCCGCAGGCGTAAAAGCGCAGGGGACCTCCCTGGGACTGGCACACCTCCCGCACGAAGCGCATCGCGTCCCCGATGCCGCCGGTGATGTAAAGGGTGTAGGGCAGCCCGCCCAGGCCGTCCAGCTCGTCCTCCAGTTTCCGCCGTGCGCTGCGCTCCCCGGCCGCGGGGTTGAGGATAAAAAAGTGCTGTACGTCCATGGGCGGACAAGCCTCCCTGACTGACACCCCGGCCGCCGCTTCAGCGGACGGCCGGGCTGGGGCGCCACGGCGCCTTACTTGTTGTTGAGGATGGATTTGAGCAGGTCTTCCGGGCTGATTGCGTCCTTGAACCCTTCCAGCAGCCCGCCCAGCAGGCTGTCGTCCTTCTTGGCCGAAGTTTTCTTGCTTGCCGTCTTTTTGGCGGCCGGTTTCCTGGCGGTCGTTTTCTTCGCGGTCGTCTTTTTAGCCGTTGTCTTTTTTACCGCGGGCTTTGCGGCGGTTTTCTTTGCCGTGGCCTTCTTCGCCGTGGTTTTCTTGGCGGCGGCCTTCTTCGCGGCGGCGGTTTTCGCCGCGGTCAGCTTGCGCTTGTCCGCCTGCAGCGCCTTCTTCTGTTCCGCCAGCTTTTCCAGGCGGTCCTTGAGCTTCCCGATGCTCTCGTCCACCGCCTTGATTTTGGCTTCCACCTGCCTGAGGGTCAGTTTCTTTTCAGACATACAGTCGCCCTCCCCGTTTTCGCCCAGTATACCCCCGCGCCCGGACGCCCGCAACGGCTATACGCGCTTGAAGGCCCACTTCCCGCCCCCGAAGCGCCGGTAGAACATCGCCAGGCGCAGCCCCAGCTCCGACAGGCTCAGCAGCCAGGTCATCGCCAGGCCCAGGTGGAACACGTCTACGGCCAGCCAGGTCATCAGGGGGCGCAGGAGGGAGACGCACAGCATCATCACGGCGGCGACGTACAGGTTGTCCCCCGCGCCGCGCAGGGCGCCGGACAGGACGACGGCGGACATCTGGAAGGGCTGCATCAGCGCCACCACCAGCAGCGCCTGCCCCGCGAAAAGGATGACGTTGCCGGCGTCCGGGGTGCCGGGGTCGATGAACAGCCGGGCCAATGGCTCCCGGAACAGGGCGGTGAGCGCGCCCAGCAGCAGGGACAGCGCGAAGGCGACGCGCTGGGTGACCTTGCCGTACAGCAGGCTCAGATCCCGCCGCCCGCGGCCCAGGTTCTGGCCGACCAGGGAGGTGGCGGCGACGGACAGGCCGTCGGCGAAGTTGAACGTCAGCGCCAGGAACTGCATGGCGATGTTGTGCGCGGCGAACATCGTCACGCCCAGGGAGTACATCAGCCGCGTATAGACGAAAAACCCCACGCGAACGCTGGCCTGCTCGACGATGGCGTTGCCGCCCACCTTCACGATGGCGCGCATGGCCTCGCGGTCCAGCCGCCAGTTGTCCTTCAGCGTCACGCGCAGGTAGCTGCCCGGGGCGTGGAACACCGCCAGGATGGACAGCGTGGTGCCCGCCGCCATGCCGATGACGCTGGCGATGGCGGCGCCCCGGATTCCCATCGGCGTGAAGCCCAGGTGTCCGTAGATGAGCAGGAAATTGAACACCACGTTGACGAGGTTGGAGATGACGTTGACCTTCAGCGGGATGCGCGTGTCGCCCACGCCGCGCAGCGCCGCGTTGATGCACATGCCCACGGCGTTGAGCGGCAGGGCCCAGGCCATGATGGTGAAGTAGTCGACGGCGCCCTTCAGCACCTCCGCGTCTTCCGTCGTCCGGGTATGCCCGCCCGCCAGGCGCATCAGGGGCTCGGCGAACAGCACGGCCAGCACGGCCACCACGGCGGACAGGGAAAAGGACAGCAGCAGGGCGTTGCGGACCGTCTGGTTGGCTGCTTCCCGGCGCCCCTCGCCCTTGCGGCGGGCGACGATGGCCGTCACGCCGACGTTGAGCGCGAAAAACAAGGCCAGCATAATCATCCGCGGCTGCCCGGGCAGGGAGACCGCGGCCAGGGCGTTGCGGCCCAGCTGGCCCACCATGATGGTGTCCGCGCTGCCGATGAGGCTCATGAGCACCAGCTCGGCAATCGCGGGCAGCGCGATATGCAGCACGTCCCCGTAGGCTTGCCGGGTGCCGGGCAGTTCGCCCAGCCGCTTGCCCGGCGGCACCAGCGCCCCGGCGGAGAAGAGCCGTCTTGCCAGGCGGCGCCCGCCCGGCAAATCCTTGATTCCCATGTCGCGCATCGTAGCAGAAAACCGGCGCGCGGGCAATCGCCCGCGCGCCGGTCAGGCCGCCCCCGCCTTTACGGCCCGATGCGGTACAGCCGCCCCTCGTCGGTGACCGCGTACAGGGCGCCGTCCCCGCCGTCCGCCACGTCGCGGAAGCGCTGTCCCTCCGATTCCAGCAGCCGTTCCTCGCCCGCGACCCGTGTGCCGTCCAGCTTCAGCCGGCTGATGTGCCGGCTGGCCAGGCCGCCGATGAACAGGTCGTTTTTCCACTCGGGGATGGCGTCCCCCGTGTAGAAGGCCATGCCGCCCGGCGCCAGCACGGGGTCCCAGTAGTATTTGGGCTGCTCCGTGCCCGGGGCGGCAGCCTGCCCCCGCCCCACCGGCGCGCCAGAGTACTCGATGCCGTAGGAAACCTCCGGCCAGCCGTAGTTCGCGCCGGCTAGCAGCAGGTTGAGCTCGTCCCCGCCGCGGGGCCCCATCTCGCCCAGCCATATCTCCCCGCTTTCCGGGTGGAGGTCCAGGCTCTGGGGGTTGCGGTGGCCCAGGGTGTACACTTCATCCAGCGCGCCCGCCATGCCTTCGAAGGGGTTGCCCGGCGCGGGAAGCCCCTGTGCGGTGAGCCGAAGCACCTTGCCCCAGGCGGAGCCTTTTTCCTGCGCCTTCACGCGGTTGGCCGCGCTTTGCCGGTCGCCTGCGGTGACGTACAGGAAACCGTCCGGCCCGAACAGCAGCCGGCTGCCGTAATGCGCCGCGGTTCGGTTGGCTGGCAGTGCGCGGTAGAGGATTTCAAAGTCCAAAATCCGGGTCTCGTCCTCCGACAGCCGCCCCCGGCCTACTGCCGTCAGGGAGCCGCCCTGCGTCCTTTCCGCCAGGGTGAAATACAGGACGCGGCTTTGCGGATAATCCGGCGCGGGCGCGACGTCCAGCAGCCCGCCCTGCCCGCCGTCTTCCACCGGCGGGAAGCCGGAAATCACACCGCCCAGGCCGGATTCTTCCGCGTATAGGCGCATCGTGCCGCCCTTCTGGGTGATGGCCAGCCGGCCGTCCGGCAGCGCGGTGACCGCCCAGGGGGCGTCCAGTTCATCCGACAGGATTTGCACCCGGTAGGGCGTCTGTGTCCGCATGCCCGGCGCGCGGGTCTGGCCGTCGAAGGCCGGCGCATAGGGGGCGTTCGCCTGCCTGGTTTCGACCGGCGGCAGCGCCCCTGCCGCGGCGGCCGTTATCGATAATGTAAGCATCAGCGCCAGCGCCGCGGCCAGCGCGCGGCGTCCCTCGTTTTTCCCGTTTTGTGATGTCATGCCGGCCTCCTTTCGCCCAAAGGGATTTGCCGGCATTGTACCCGCCGGGCTGGCCTTATCCCGCCGCCCCGGCTTCCCGGGTCAGCCGCGCCGTTACCATGCCGGCGGCCTGCGCCAGGTCTTCCGGCCGGGCTTTGATCTGCAGGCCGATGCGGCCGCCAGACACCAGAATCCAGGGCCGCTCCGCCGCGCTTTCGTCCAGCGCGGTGGGGAAGGGCTTTTTCATGCCCAGGGGCGAGCATCCGCCCCGCACATAGCCGGTCAGTTCCTTCAGCGCCGCCGCCGGGCACATCTCCAGGGACTTTACCTTGAAGTGCGCGGCGGCCTTCTTCAGGTCCAGCTCGCGGTTCCCCGGGATGACGCAGACGAAGTGGCGCCCAGCGCCCGAGAGGACCAGGGTCTTGAACACGCTTTCCGGCGGCACGCCCAGCAGCCGCGCGACCTCGCCCGCGTCCAGCGCCTCGCCGTGGGACGGGTAGGCGACCGCTTCGTAGGGCAGCCCTGCCTTTTCCATCAGCCGCATCGCGTTGCTCTTTTCCACTTTGTCCATCCGGTTTCTCCTCCCACACGGGGTGATTGTACCAGATTCCGGGCGGCTTGACAGTTCGGAGGGAAGAGGGGCCGGGGCTTGAAACGCTTGCGTTTTTGCGGAAAATGCGATAGCCTGCGCTGGATGGCGCCCGTTGGCGGCAAGCGCGCCGGAAGGAGGATTCGAGTGGACGAGACAGGGAAGCCGGGGGTTGGCCGCCGGCAGTTCCAGCAGAATCTCCTCTTCAGCGTGCTGATCACCGTGCTGGGGCTGATCACCAACATTTTCCATACCCTGGTGGACCGCGTCGCGCTGGCCCGGGGCATGGAGGCGACCGCGGCAGGCCTCCTGATTTCTGTAATGGCGCTGGGCTCCCTCAGCAGCGTCATCCTGTCCTCCGCCCTGGCGGACCATGTCGGCAAGCGCAGGGTTATCCTCGTGGCGCTTCTGATTCTGGCGACCGGGCTGTACCTGCTTTCCATCCAGGGCAGTTTCCTGCTGCTGCTGGCGGCCTTGTTCCTCTACGGCTTCGGCTTCAGCCCCTCGGAAGCGATGTCCAGCGCCGTGCTCACCGACGAGAACCCCCGCCGCGCTTCCGCGTGGATGAACGTGGCGCAGGCGGGCTTCAGCCTGGGCGCCATCGCGGGCCCGATGATCGCGGCGGCGTACGTGCTCGCCCGCGGCTCCTATCATGGGTTGTTCCTGCTGTGTTGCCTGATGGTTCTCGCGTTCTCCGCCGTCATTCTTGTCACCGCCCGGGGCAGGCTGGGAATCCCCCGCCACGAGCAGCGGCCCCCGATGAACATGTTCAGCGTGCTGAAGGAGAGGCGCTTCCGCTACCTGGCACTGATGATTTTCCTCTATCTGGGCTATGAGTCCATTTCGCCCGTATACGCCAAGCAGCTGTTCCTGGCGTCCGGCGCGTCCGAGACAATGGCTTCGCTGATGATTTCCCTGTTCTGGGGCGCGATGATCGTGGGCCGCCTGGTCGGCACGATGCTCACGGGCAAGGAAATGCAAAGCATCCGCGCCTTCACCGCTGTCGCCTTCCTCGGATTGCTGCAACTGGTGGTGGGGACGTCCATGCCCGCGCGCATCGCAGGCATCGCCCTGGTCGGCCTGGGCTGCGGCCCCGTCTGGCCGATGCTGGTGGTGCTGGCGGCGCGGCTGTTCCCGGAGCGCAGCGGCTCCGCCATCGGCATGATGATGCTCAGCTGCGTGGTGGGCATCACCCTGTTCCCCACCCTCATCGGCACCCTGCCCCGCAACCTCACCGTCACCTTCGTTCTTTGCGCTGTGCTGGCGGCGCTGGTGTTCCTGGTTTCCCACCATGCGCGCAGCGAGGAGGCCCGCACGCAGGCGGACCGCCCCGCCTGACGCTTCCCGCCAGCGAAAGACACGCCTGGCCAAACAATCAAGAGGCCCGGAGCCGTTCTCCGGGCTTCTTGCATATTTCATTGAGAACCTGCTCTTTACCCGCCCCGCACCCGGTCCAGCGTCGCCGCCCCGATGATGCCGGCGTCGTTCCCCATCTGGGCTGGCATCACCTCCGATGCGCCGATGACGCCAAAGGAGATGACAAAGCGGGGGAGCAGGGCGTTAAGCCGCGTGAACAGCGGCTCCCCGGCGTGGCTGACCCCGCCGCCGACCAGCACGCGCCGGGGGCGGAAGGCGTTGACCAGGCCGCCGATGCCCTGGGCGAGCAGCTCGCAGTACCGGTCCACCACCGCCCGCGCCGCCCCGTCACCCTTTTTCAGGCATTCGAAAGCCGTCCGCCCGCTGACGCGGCCCCCGCGCCTGCGCGACCAGGCGTGCATCAGGCTGTCCGGGTGGCGTGCCATCGCGTCCCGGGTCAGGGCGACCAGCCCCGTCGCGGAGCAGTAGGCTTCCAGGCAGCCGTCCGCGCCGCAGGTACAGGGGCGGCCGCCCGCGATCAGCGGCATATGCCCCAGTTCCATCCCCATCCCGTCGGCGCCCCGGTAGAGCCGCCCGCCCAATAGCAGCGCGCCGCCCACCCCGGTGCCCAGGGTGAGCATCAGCACGTCGGGGACGCCCCGAGCGGCGCCGGCGGACGCCTCCGCCGCAAGGGCGCAATCCGCGTCGTTGGCGACCAGCACGGGGAGCCCCAGGCGCTTTTCCAGCGCCTCCTTCAGCGGCGCGTCCCGCCACCCGGCGTTGTTAGCCTCCACCACCCGCCCGGTGACGGGATGCACGGCGCTGGGAATGCCCACGCCCGCGAAGGGCAGGGAAGACAGCCCAAGCCCCGCCTCCCGGAAAGTGTCGCGGACGGTTTTCGCAATCAGGTCGGCCGCCGCGGCGAAGTCCTGCAGGGTCGGGGCCACCGCGCGGGCCAGGATGGCAGTCCCCTCGCCCACCGCGCCGATCTTGACCGTCGTCGCGCCGATGTCGATGCCCAGCTTGATGCCGGAAGGCGCCGGTTGCCCTGTCATGTTTGCTTCCTCCCCGGTTCGCTGCCTTCATTGTAGTCCAGCCGGGCGCAGGGACGCAAACAGCCCGGCGGGTTTCCTTCTATCCGGTTTTCTTCACCGCGCCGGGTTTGCGTTTTGCGGCACGCGGCGTTAGAATGACCGCAGCGCATATATCTGAAGGAGGGATTCATCGATGGCGAACCCCTGGCCGCTTGGCGGAAAAGAGCTGAAAATCGGCGTCCTCGGCTTGACGGAGGGCAACGGCCACCCCTATTCCTGGAGCGCGATGTTCAACGGCTACGACAAGGCGCGCATGGCGAAGTGCCCCTTCCCGGGCATCCCGGCTTACCTGGACAAGCAGCCCCCGGAAACGATGGGCAACCAGGGTGCCCGGGTGACCCACATCCACTGCGACAGCCGCGAGGATGCGCTGGACGTGGCCGCCTCCTCCTTAATCGAGCATGTCGTCGAGCGGCCGGAAGACATGATCGGCCAGGTCGACGCGGTCATCTGCGCCACGGACATCGGGTCGGAGCACGTCCGCCGCTGCCGCCCCTTCATCGAGGCGGGCGTCCCCATGCTCATCGACAAGCCGATGGTGGACAACGAGCAGGACCTGCGCCAGTTCGTCCGCTGGCGCGACGAAGGCGCGAGCTTCATCTCCTCCTCCTCCATGCGTTACCACAAGGAGATGGAGCCCTATTACCGCAACCACTATGAAATCGGCAAGCTGATGTATATCTGCCGGCCCATGTGCAAAAAGTGGGAGACCTACGGCATCCACGCGCTGGAGAACATCTTCCCCCTCCTGGGGCTGGGCTTCGAGTCCATCCAGAACACCGGGACCCTGGAGCGCAACATGCTGCACATCGTCCACCGGGAGGGCTGCGATATCCACATCCCGCTCAGCGCGGGGATGTACGGCGCCTTCAAGTACTGCCTGCTGGTGGGCAGCGCCGAGAGCAAGGCGGTGTCCACCTCGGACTCCTATTATTCCTTCAAGAAACAGCTGGACCTGTTCGTCCGCTACCTGCGCACGGGGCAGGAGCCCTTCCCCTTTGAGGAAACCGTCGAGTTGATGAAGCTGGTCATCGGCGGCATCCGCAGCCGCGAGGAAGGCGGCCGCGTGGTGCGCCTGGACGAAATCAGGGAGCGGTGAGCATGCCAGCCGAAGCGTTTCACGTCAAGGGGAAGAAAATCCTGCTGCTCAACCCGGACAAGCCCTACGGGCGGGAGGCGGCGCGCGGCCTGCTTTCAGAGGGCGCAGAATTATGGCTGTGCGCCGGAGAGCCGGGCGCCCTGGCGGCGGCCGGGGAGGAGCTGGGCATTGGGGCAGAGCGCCGCTATCCCTACACCCCCGGCACCGAGGAAGCGGCGGGCCGCCTGGCCGCGTGGGCGGAGGCGAACATGGGCGCGCCGGACGCCGTGGTCGTCGTCAACCCGGGCAGTCGCCTGGAGACCT
>JAAZAQ010000216.1 GCA_012514225.1 Clostridiales bacterium
GAGCGCCGCTATCCCTACACCCCCGGCACCGAGGAAGCGGCGGGCCGCCTGGCCGCGTGGGCGGAGGCGAACATGGGCGCGCCGGACGCCGTGGTCGTCGTCAACCCGGGCAGTCGCCTGGAGACCTGGACGCCGGAATTTGACGAACTGAACGCCTCCTTGTTTTCGGCGCAGACCGGGCTGATGCTCACCGTCAAGCGCCTGGGCCTGCTCCTCGCGAAGGCGGGCCGCGGCAGCGTGCTGTTCCTGACCGATTACGGCGCCCTGGTGGGCTACGACCCCTGGAACTACGAGGGCGATCCGGCGCTGTTCGCGCGGGATTTCGTGCTGGACCGCGGCTTCATCGCCGGTTCCTACGTCAATTACGCCCGCCAGGCGGCCGGCTTTCTGGGGGAGCACGGCGTGCGCTGCAACGCGCTGGCCTTCGGCCCCCTGCCGGAGCCCGGGCACCCGGGCTTCGGGGAAGCCGTCGTCCGCCACAGCCACCTCAAGCGGCTGCTGAGCGCGGAGGACATCAAGAACGCGGTCTGCTTCATGGTTTCGGACGCGTCCCGTTTCATCACGGGCGTCACCCTGCCGGTGGACGGCGGATACACGGCAAAGTAAGGGGGGCGCATGAACACGATGGAATTGTTGTCCCTGCGCGGCAAGGTAGCCCTGATTACGGGCGGCCGCGCCATGTACGGCAGGGGGTGCTCCGAGGCGCTGGTGGACGCCGGCGCCAAATTGTATCTGGCCAGCCATTCCGTGGACAGCGCGAGGGCCGCGCAGGAGGAGTTGAGCCGGAACGGCGGCCAGGTGGAACTGGTGGCCTTCGACCAGGAAGACCCCGCCTCCATCCGCAGGATGGTGGAGACGGTCGTGAAACGGGAAGGGCGCATCGACGTGTTTGTCAACGCCAGCCGCATCATTCCCAGGGGCGGCGTCGGCTGGATGCAGGAGGAAGGCGCGCTGGAAGCCTCCGTGCGCGTGAACGGCGCCGGGTTTCTGTATATGACGTTGCTCGTCGGGGAGCAGATGAAGCGCCAGCGGTCCGGCTCCATCGTGAACTTCGGCTCCATGATGGGGCTCATCGGCGTGGAAAAGCACAATTACGACGGCGAGCCCGGCATGCAGCCCGGCGCCCACGGGCACGACTACACCCTCAACAAATCCGCCATCACCGCCTGGACGCGGCACGCCGCCAGCTATTACGGCAGGTTCGGTGTGCGCGTCAACACCCTGTGCCCGGGCGGCCTGCAGTCGGACCGCACGGTGGAGCGCTTCAGGGAGAACTATTCCCGGCACACGCAGCTGGGGCGGCTGGCCGGGCACGACGACATCAAGGGCGTCCTGTTGCTGCTGGCTTCCGACGCGTCCAGTTACCTGACGGGGCTGTCCATCCCGGTGGACGGCGGGTACACCGCCATCTGAAGCGCCGGGTCCGCCCGAAAAAGAACGATGAGGAGGATACCCATGTCCACGTCTCCCTTTTCCCTTGAGGACAAGCGGGTCGTCGCCTTTGGCGGCGGCGGGTACCTGGGCGGCGCGACGGTGGAGATGCTGCTGCAGCTAGGCGCAAGGGTCGTCGTCGCGGACCTGTTCCCGGACTACACCCGGGAGCAGGCGGCTTTGTTTCGGGACAACCCCGCCTGCCGGCTGGTGACCTGCGACGTGTCCAGCACAGCGGACGTCCGGGCGGCCTTCGGGGCGTGCCGGGAGGCCTTCGGCGGGGTCGAGGCCGTCCTGAACTTCGCCACCTATATGGGCTCCGCCAAGGCGGGGGAGGGCAACCTCAAGCGCTTTTCCGTGGAGGAGACCACCGACGAGGATTTTGACCATTCCATCCGCGGGGTGCTCGGCTCCACCTTCCGCGTGCTGCGCGAAGCGGTGCCCTTCCTCAAGGAAAGCGGAGGGGGCAGCGTGGTGCTCACCTCCTCCATGTACGGCATGGTGTCCCCGGACCCCTCCATCTACGGCGACTCCGGGCAGAACAGCCCGGTGTTCTACGGGACGGGGAAGGCGGGCGTGCTGCAGCTGACCCGATACGCGGCGGCACACCTGGCGCAGTACGGCATCCGCGTCAACTGCGTGACGCCCGGACCTTTCCCGGCGCAGCGAAAACTGCCGCCGGAGGAGTTCCTCCGCAAGCTGTCCGCCAAGACCATGCTGGGCCGGGTCGGCCGGGCGCATGAAATCGCGGGCGCGTATTGCTACCTGGTTTCGGATACGGCCAGTTTCACCACCGGCGCCAACCTCGTGGTGGACGGCGGCTGGACCGCCTGGTAACGCGAACCCGCCTTATATTTCCACGGAAATCCGCATCCAGCGGATTTCCGCTTCGCCGTCCTCTTCCCGCCAGAAGCTCACCAGGAACCGCCCCGCCCCCAGGCTGACCGCGGACGGCTGGCCGAAGCGCACGGAGGAAAACACGCC
>JAAZAQ010000217.1 GCA_012514225.1 Clostridiales bacterium
AACATTTCCGCGAATTTCTGCCGGCCGTGAGGCAAGCATAGCGATGCCGAACAGGCAGAAATTCCCGTTCCTGCTTAATCAAAGAAGTGTCCGCAGACACTTCTTTGACACACTGAGCCCGCGGAGGTGGGCTGTCAGGCTGTCGAAGAGCCTTACGACAGCGTAGGATGCGGGGGCTTCAGGGGGCGGCAGCCCACCGATGGTAATCGTGTCGTCCGGCAATGCCTGCCGCGCGGGGCGTTTCCGCGAACAGCGAAAACCTTCCGCAGCCATCCTGCGAATCGAAAAAGGTCCGCAGCAGGGGAAGCCTCTTGATGGATGGAAACAGATTACAAAAGGATAAAACAGCCCGCGGAGGCGGGCTGTGGAAAAGCCGGACGGAAGGGCCTTACTTGGGAACGGCGGTCGGGGACATCAGCTTGTCCCAGGTGAGCTGGCCCACCACGCCGTCCACCTTCAGGGCGTTGCGCTTCTGGAAGATCTTGACGGCCGTGAAGGTCGCGTAGCCGAACTTGCCGTCCACGTCGATGGTGTAGTAGCCCAGCTGCCCCAGGCGGGTCTGGATTTGCTGCACCAGGATGCCCGAGGAGCCGTAGGCGATGCGAAGCTCCACCGCGGGTGTGACGGTCGCCGGCTTGGGCAGCGGGTTGGGCCCGAACAGCGTGTCCCAGGTGTTGCGGCCGACCACGCCGTCGGGTTTCAGGAAATTGACGCGCTGGAACTCCCGCACCGCCCGGACGGTGGCGTAGCCGTACACGCCGTCGATCTTGCCCGGGGAGTATTTCAGCTGGTGCAGCCTGGTCTGGATTTGCCGGACCAGGTTGCCCCGCATGCCGTAGGTGATGCGGAAATAGGTGCCGGCGGAGGGGTCGGGCAGGTTGGGGGTGGTATCGGGCTCATAGGGCGAGGCGGAGGAGCTGAACAGCGCCCTCCAGGTCGTCGGGCCCACGATGCCATCGACGGTCAGCCGGTTCCACTTCTGGAACTCCTTCACCGCCAGGAAGGTGGCGTAGCCGAACTTGGAGTCCGCCGTGCCGCTGTAGAACTTCAGCGCGCGCAGGCGGTCCTGCACCATTTTGACCGCGGGGCCGGAATCCCCGTAGGCGACGCGGATGGCCAGCTGGGAGGTGACGGTCACCCCCTTGCTGTTGACGACGGTGTTGGCGAACAGGCGAGAGGTTGTCATCACGCCGATGACGCCGTCCACCTTCAGGCCGTTCATGCCTTGGAACGCGCGCACGGCCAGGTAGGTGGAGTAGCCGAACTTGCTGTCGACGTCCCCCCTGTAGAAGCCCAGCTGCTTCAGGCGCGCCTGTGCGAGCCGGACCTGCTTGCCTTCCGCGCCGATTTTGAGGTTTTCCGCCAGGGCGCCGGAGACCGCCCCCAGCAACAGCAGCGCGCACAAAAGCCCCGCCACCAACCGTCTGTTCATCTGTCGCACCCCTTTCCGAAGGTCATATGGAGTGATGGGTATCGGTTTAACTATACCTCACCGATACAACGGATTCCATAAAGGAAACATTGCGAAAATATAAAAATAGTGGTTCCCTTTGTTACGAATCAGCGCCGTCAGGTTCTTCCCTTGCCAGCAGGTGCAGGGCCGCGACGGCCTGGGAGACGGTGGACACGGGGTGGAGGCGAACGCCGGCGGGCGGCTTGAGCTTGCCCAGGCGGTCCCGGGGGCAGATGACCTGGCCGAAGCCCAGGCGCGCGCATTCCGCGAGGCGGCGCTCCATATGGGGTACGGGGCGCACCTCGCCCAGCAGCCCCACCTCCCCCATCGCGGCCACGTCGCGGGGCAGGGTCTTGTCCGAAAGGGAGGAGGCGACGGCCAGGCAGACGGCCAGGTCGGCCGCCGGCTCGTCCAGGCTCAGCCCGCCGGCGACGTTGATGTATACGTCCTGGTTGAACAGCCGCAGCCCCGCCCGCTTTTCCAGCACCGCCAGCAACAGGGCGACGCGCGCCTGGTCCATGCCGTTGACGGTGCGGCGGGGGGCGGAAAAGAAGCTTTGCGCGGCCAGTGCCTGCAAGTCCACCATGACCGGGCGGCTGCCCTCCATGCCGCAGAAGACCACGGAGCCGGAGATGCCGGAGGCGCGGTCGCGCAGCAGGGTTTCGGAGGCGTTCTCCACCGCCCGCATCCCGCCGCCGGTCATCTCGAACAGACCCAGCTCGTTGACGGAGCCGTAGCGGTTCTTGCTGGCCCGCAGCAGGCGGTATTCCCGGCGGTAGTCGCCCTCGAAGTACAATACGACGTCCACCATGTGCTCCAGCACCCGGGGGCCGGCGATGGCGCCTTCCTTGGTCACGTGGCCCACCAGCATCACCGCGCAGCCGGTGGTTTTCGCGTAGCGCATGAGGACGGCGGCGCTTTCCCGCACCTGGCTGACGGAGCCGGGGGCGGAGGCCATGTCCGGCCGGTACATCGTCTGGATGGAGTCCACCACCGCGTATTCCGGCGCGTGGCGGGCCAGTTTCTCCTCCACCGCGTCCATGGCGTTTTCCGCCAGGACCAGCATCTTCGACCGGCCGGCGCCCAGGCGGTCGGCGCGCAGCTTGATCTGCCGCGCGCTCTCCTCCCCGGTGACGTACAGCACGCGCTTGCCGGTTTCCGCCAGGTGGGCGGCCACCTGGAGCAGGAGGGTGCTCTTCCCCACGCCGGGCTCGCCGCCGATGAGCAGCAGGGAGCCCTCCACGATGCCGCCGCCCAGCACGCGGTCGAACTCCGGGATGCCGGTGGACTGGTGGAGGGCGGCGTCCGCGTCGATGCCGCCCAGCTCCGTGGCCTCGGCGCCCGTGCCCGCCTGGCGCTTCAGGGCCGGCCGGGCCGCCGCCGCCGGCGCCTCCGCCGTTTCCTCCAGCGTGTTCCACGCGTCGCAGCCGGGGCATTTGCCGTACCAGCGGGGCGACTCGTGCCCGCAGGCGGAGCAGACGTAGAGGGTTCTCTTCTTCAAGGGCTTTCCTTTCAGGCGCGGGGCGCGTGGTATAATCGGCGCGGAGGGAAACATGGCAAAAGGCACGGCGTACCTGGTCGGCGCGGGCGCCTTTACGCGGCGCGGGTTTCACCCGGCGCCGGGCGACGCCGTCATCGCGGCGGACGGCGGGGCGGATGCGCTGGAGCGGGCCGGCCTGCGGGCGCAACTGGTGCTGGGCGACATGGATTCCCTGAAACGCCCGCACCCGGGCGCCGCCCGGCTGCGCTTCCCCCGGCAGAAGGACCTGACGGACCTGGCGCTGGCCCTGCGGATGGCGGAGGCGCGGGGGTTTGGGCGGTTCAAGCTCTACGGCGCCCTGGGCGGCCGGCTGGACCACAGCCTGGCCAACCTGCAGCTGCTGGCGGGGCTCGCGCGGAAGGGGCTGCGAGGCGTCATCGTCGCGCCGGGGATGAGCGCCTTCTGCGTTGCGGACGGCCGCCTGGCGCTGCCGCCGCTGCCCGCGGGGCGGCTGGTGTCCGTGTTCGCTTGGGGCGGCCCCGCATACGGGGTGACGCTGGACGGGCTGAAGTATCCGCTCGATAACGCAAATCTCCACCCGGAAGAGCCCCTGGGCGTCAGCAACGAGGCGCTGGGCGGGCCGGTACGAATCGCGGTCCGGCGGGGAACGCTGCTGGTCACGGTGACGCGGGAGGCTTAGGAAAAGCGGGACACGTCCGCCCGGACCGCCTCCGACAGCTCCTTTTCGCGGCGCTCCATGTCAAACAGCAGCGCCAGCTGCGCCCGGGTGCGGACGAGGTTGTGCCGGGGCGAATCGATTTTGTAATAGGGGTCCCCCCGCAGGTAATCGGTCAGAAAGCGCATCGCCTGCTCGCAGGTGATGACCAGGGCGCCCAGCGGCAGGCGCAGCAGCTCCTCCCGGGTGAGGAAGCCGGCGGTCTCCCGGATAAAGCCGTGGGTGAAGGCGCGCGCCTTGCCCATGTCCAGGAAGACCCGGCCGGGATCCTCCTCGTCCTCCTTTGCCGTGGAGGCGCCGTAGCGCAGGCCGTCGCCATAATCGTAGAGCGCGGAGCCGGGCATGACCGTGTCCAGGTCGATGACGCACAGCGCCTCGCCGGTCTTTTCGTCCAGCAGGACGTTGCTGGCCTTGGCGTCGTTGTGCGTGACCCGAAGGGGAAGCGTGCCTTCGGCCGTCAGGCGGACGATTTCCCCCATCATGGCGTGCCGCGCCGTCACCTGCCGGATTTCCTCCCGGGCCTCGGCGGCGCGGCCGGCAACGTCCTCCTCCACCGCGCGGACGAAGGCGCCGAAGCGCAGCGGCGTGTTGTGGAAGTCCGGAATGGTTTCGTACAGCTCCCCGGCGGGGAAGTCCGCCAGGTGCCGCTGGAACTGCCCGAAGGCGACGCCCGCCTGCTCCATCTGCGCCTCCGTCGCCTCGCGTTCCGGGACGAAGGCGCCGGAAATATAGGCGTAGGCGCGCCAGAAGCCACCCCGCGCGTCCTCGTGCAGGGCGCCCCCGTCCAGGGTGCGGACAACCTCCAGCACCCGGCGCGACGCGTCGCCCCGAAGCCCCAGAATCCCGCGCCTCAAGTGCTCCGTGACGCGGGTGATGTTGCTCATCACCTCGTCGGGGTGGTGGAAAACATAGGTGTTGATGCGCTGGAGGGTGTATTGGTTGAGTTTGCCGCCGTCCTCGAAATCCAGCAGGTAGGTGGCGTTGATGTGGCCGGAGGTCAGCTCCCGCGCGGAAGCGAAGCGGCCCTCGAACCCAAAGCGGGGCAGGATATCCCGAATTTCTTCCATGGCCGCGCCGCCGCCTCCTATGCCTCGTTGTTCCCCAGGTATTGTAGCGGGGGGCAGGGACGGTGTCAATTTCCGCAAGGGTTTCAGGACGGAAGGAAGCGCCGGGCGGGTATCATCGAGCGGGCGGGGAAAAAGAATCCGCACGAAGGGGGAGCGCCGCGCATGAAAACCCACAGCACCGATTATTTCAACGCCTTCATCCAGGTCGCGGAGGACTGCCCGGCGCAAAAAGGCGAGGCGCCGCCGGACAAGGAGCCCAAGACCGCAGCGCGGCGGGAATTCGAGATGATTTCCGGGGCGCCCTACCGGCACACCTCCGACGACGCGCAGTATGAAATCCGCGCGAAGCCGAAGGGCATCAGCCGGGAGGCGTACTTTTCGAAGGGCCAGCCCTGTTTCCGCGCGTCCGC
>JAAZAQ010000026.1 GCA_012514225.1 Clostridiales bacterium
AAGGTCGGCAAATGAACGAAGCGTCTTGTCAAATCATCGCGATTCCGCCGTTGACGTCCACGCACGCGCCGGTGATGTAGGACGCGTAGTCGCTCGCCAGGAAGAGGCAGGCGCCGGCCACGTCGTCGCCGTTCCCGATGCGGCCGAGCGGGACCGAAGCGGGGTCGTACCCAAAGTCCCTGGTCATGTCCGTGGCAATCAGGCCCGGTGAAACGGTGTTGACGCGGATTTGATGCTTTGCCCCTACTTTCGCCAGGCTTTTGCTCAGCGCCAGCACCGCCGCCTTCGAGGCGGGATAATCGGGCGAGACGACCAGACCGCCGGAGCGCGCCGCCTGGGACGACAGGTTGACGATGCAGCCGCCGCCCTGCCGCTGCATGGCGCGGAACGCCTCCCGGCACAGGAAGAACAGCCCTTTCACGTTGATGTCAAAGGTGAAATCCCACTGCTCCTCCGTCACTTCATACAGGCCGCCCAGGCGGGACACGCCGGCGCAGTTCACAAGGACGTCCAGCCGGCCCATCCCTTCCACCGCCGACTGGACGATTCGCTTCACGGTCGCCTCGTCCCGCAGGTCGCCCGCGATGGCCAGGGGCTCCAGGCCCGTTTGCGAATGGATGTCCCGGGAGAGCGCCTTCAGGCTCTCTTCGCGCAGGTCGGTCACCGCCACGGCCCTGGCCTGGTGGCTTGAGAACATCCGGGCGCAGGCCGCGCCGATTCCGCCCGCCGCGCCCGTAATCAGGACGGTTTTGCCCTCCAGCGTGAACATCGTTACACCCTGGCCACGCCGGAATCCCGGGCGGCCTTGGCGACCGCCTGGCCGACCGCCTCGCCCAGCCCCGGGTCGAACGCGTTGGGCACGATGAAGGTGTCGCTCAGCTTGTCGCCCACGAAGTCCGCGATGGCGTGCGCGGCGGCGATTTTCATTTCCTCGTTGATATCCGAGGCGCGCACGTCCAGGGCGCCGCGGAAGATGCCGGGGAAGGCCAGCACGTTGTTGATCTGGTTGGGGAAGTCGCTGCGGCCGGTGCCGACGATAGCAGCGCCGGCTGCGAGGGCTTCCTCGGGGAAGATTTCAGGCGTCGGGTTGGCCATCGCCAGCACGATTGCGCCCTTGTTCATGCTCCTGACCATGTCGGCAGTGAACAGGCCGGGCCCGGACAAGCCAATCAGCACGTCCGCGCCCGCCGCCGCGTCGGCCATCGTGCCTTTCAGGCGGCGCTTGTTCGTGATGTTTGCAATGGCCAGCTTGGAGCTGTCCATCCCTTCCTGGCGCTCCGGGTGCAGGATACCCCTGCGGTCGCAAAGGATAACGTCGTCGACCTCCATGGACAAGAGGAGCTTCGTCACGGCCACGGCGGCCGCCCCGGCCCCGCTGACGGCCACCCGGATGCCGCGGAAATCCTTTTTGACCAGCTTGAGCGCGTTGATGACGCCCGCCAGCGTGACCACGGCAGTGCCGTGCTGGTCGTCATGGAAAATCGGGATGTCGCAGACCTCCTTGAGCCGGCGCTCGATTTCAAAGCACCGCGGGGCGGCGATATCCTCCAGGTTGACCCCGCCGAAGCTGCCGGCGATGAGGCGCACGACGTTGACGATTTCGTCCACGTCCTTGCTGCGGACGCACAGGGGGAAGGCGTCCACGTCGGCGAAGGACTTGAACAGCACGCATTTCCCCTCCATGACGGGCATGCCGGCTTCCGGCCCGATGTCGCCAAGTCCGAGCACCGCGGTCCCGTCGGTCACCACCAGCACGAGATTGCCCCGGCGCGTGTACTTGTAGGATAAATCGACGTTATCGCTGATTTCCAGGCAGGGGTTCGCGACGCCCGGCGTGTAGGCAACCGACAAGTCGTGCTGGTTCCGGACGGGCACCCGGCTGACGACTTCGATTTTGCCGCCCCAGCGCTCATGCATCTGCAGGGATTCCTGTTTGATGTCCATGCTTCGACCTTCTTTCAATACAATTTGTGAACGCTCAGACCCTCCAGGTCGTGAGCCGCCTCGAGGATGATTTCGCTGACGGAGGGGTGAGGGAAGATGGCCGACGCCAGCTCCTCATCCGTGGCCTCGGCGCGCATCGCGAGCGAAATCCCCGCGATCAGCTCCGTCACGCCGGGCCCCGCGAGGTGCGCGCCCAGCAACTCGCCCGTGGCCGCTTCCGACAGGATTTTCGCCGTCCCGAGCGACTGGCCGTGAATCATGCTCCTGCCGTTGGCAGAGACGGGGAATACGCCGGTACGGGCTTTCATTCCCCGGCCGCGCGCCTGTTCCTCCGTCAGCCCGATGGCGGCGATTTCCGGGGATGTGTATACGCAGACGGGGACCGCGTCGTAGCGCATCGCCGCCGGCTTGCCCGCCAGCGCGTCCGCCGCCGTCAGCCCCTGCGCGGTCGCCACGTGCGCCAGCTGCTGCTTCCCGGTGATATCGCCAATCGCGTAAATCCCCTTCACGTTCGTCCGCATCTGCTCGTCCGTGGGGATGTAGCCGGCCGCGTCCACGCGCACGCCGGCCGTTTCCAGGCCGATGTCCCGGGTGTTGGGTTTCCGCCCGGTGGCAATCAGGACAAGTTCTGACAGCACGGTTTTTTCCTGGCCGTTTACAAGGTAGGCCGTGGAGACGGCCTGGTCCTTCCTTTCGAACCCCTGAACCCGGGCGCCGGTGATGATTTTGGCGTTCTGCCGCTGCATCGAGCGCGTCACCGCCGCCACGGTGTCCGGGTCGAACCCGGCGAGCGCCTGCGGCAGCGCCTCCAGAACCGTCACAGGGATGTCCAGCTGCGAGAACAGGGTGGCGAACTCCATGCCGATGACGCCGGCGCCCACGATCGTTACGGAGGCGGGCGCGGCCGTCAGCGAAAGAAGGCCGTCGGAGTTCAGAATGCCCGGCAGATCCGCGCCGGGCAGCGGCAGCGCGGCCGGGCGCGAACCGGTCGCCAGGATGATGGAAGGCGCGGTATAAACCTCGCCCTGCGCGCGAACCTCATGGGGAGAGACCAGTTCCCCCCTCGCGGGAATCACGGTGACGCCCGCGCCCTTGAGGAGGGCGGCGACGCCGCCGCGCAGGCGGTCGACGATTTTGTCCTTCCGCGCGGCCGCCTTCTGGTAGTCGAACCGCAGGTTGTCGCAAAGAACGCCGGTTTCGGCGCCGTTCTTCGCGTGCTGGTACAGCGCGGACGCGTGCAGCAGGGCTTTTGTCGGGATGCATCCCCGGTTCAGGCAGACGCCGCCCACCTTGTCCTGCTCGATCAGCGCGACCCGGCTGCCCCTCCTGGCGGCGCGTATCGCCGCCGCGTATCCCCCCGGGCCGCCGCCCAGCACAATCAAGTCAAAGCTTTGCATCATCGACCGGCTCCTTCCCAGGCTTTGTCGGTTATTGCCGCATTACAGCAGCTTGTACGGGTTTTCGAGGTATTCCTTGACCCGGGCAAGGAACTGGGCCGCCGGCGCGCCGTCCACGAGGCGGTGGTCGTAGGAAAGGGTCAGTTTCATCACCGGATGGATTTCAACGCGGCCGTCGACCGCCACCGGCATGTCCGCGATCCGGCCGACGGCGAGGATGCCCGCCTCCGGCGGGTTGATGATGGCCTCAAACTCGTCCAGGCCGAACATCCCGAGGTTTGAGAGGGTGAACGTCCCTCCGGCGTATTCCTCCGGAAGCAGCTGCCCCTCGCGGGCCTTCCTGGCCAGCGCGGCGGCCTGTTCCGACAGCATATGAAGTGTCATCGATTCGGCGCCATGCACCACCGGCACGATCAGGCCGTCCTCCAGGGCAACGGCAATCCCGAGGTTCACGAAATTTTTCCGCCAGATTCCTTCGTCCGTCAGCTCGGCGTTCATCTGCGGGTAGTCCATCAGCGCGCGGACCGTCGCGAAGGCAATCAGGTCGTTGTAGCCGACGGACTTGTCAAGCGCTTCACGGGCTTCCCGCACCTTGTCCATCCGGACGCTGATGCGGTGGGACGCCTGCGCGGTGACGTCCAGGCTGGCTTTCATCCGGTCGGCGATAATCTTGCGCATGCCGCGCATCGGCTGGAGATCCCGCTCTCCCGCCGCTGGCGCGGGCTTGCGGGCGGCGGCATGGAGGACGTCCTGCCGGACGACCTTCCCCCGCGCGCCTGTGCCGACGACCCCCTCCAGGGGGACGCCCGAAATGTCGGCCGTTTTCTTTGCCAGCGGCGTGGCACGGGGCGCAGCCGCGGCGGCCTGCAGGATATCCCGCTCGATGATGGTGCCGTCCGGCGCGCTTCCGGCAATGCTCTCATAGCCGACGCGAAGCTCCTCCGCCCGCATCCTTGCGCGGGGGGTGATGAACTTCCGCTGCCCCGGGGCGCCGGTCGCGCTGACCTGCTGCGCTTTTTCGGGAACAGGCTGGGGCGGGGGCGCGCCAGGGTCAGGGGCTTCGGGCGCCGCGTCCGCCAGCAGGGCGGACACGTCTTCGCCGGGCGCCCCGACAATCGCGATGGTTTCGGTGATGGGAACCGTCTCGCCCTCTTCCTTGACGATTTTCAGCAGCGTGCCCGAGACCGGCGCGTCGATGGTGATGGTCAGCTTGTCCGTTTCCATTTTAAACAGCGGCTGTCCCTCGGTCACGGCCCCGCCTTCGGGAACGAGCCACTCCAGGATCGTGCCCTCCGTCATCTGGAGGCCCTGCTTGGGCATGATAATCCGCTCTGCCATAAAAACCTCCTACATACGGTACAGCACGGACTTCGCGGCCTCGACGATGTCCGCGACCTGGGGCACGACCGCGTTTTCCAGGCCCAGGTTGAAGGGGAGGGTGCACATTTTCGCGCCGACGCGCGCGGGTGGCGCGTCCAGGTACTTGAAGGCCTTTTCCGTCACCTGCGCGGCGATCTCCGTCCCGAAGCCCATCGTGCGGTGCGCTTCGTGCACCGTCACCAGGCGGCCGGTTTTCCTGACCGACTCGACGATGGTGTCCGTGTCGAGGGGAACCAGCGTACGCGGGTCGATGACCTCGGCCGAAATCCCCTCTTTTTCAAGCAAATCAGCGGCTTCCAGCGCTTTTCCGAGGTAGAGGTAGTTCCCCACGATGGTGACGTCCTTGCCCTCGCGCACGACGTTGCTTTTGCCGAAGGGTACGGAGAACTCCGGGTCGTCGGGCACCTCGCCCTTGGTCGCGTACAGCGCCTTGTGCTCGATGAACACGACCGGATTGTCGTCCCGGATGGCGGTCCGCAACAGCCCCGCGGCGTCCGCCGGTGTGGACGGGCAGACGACTTTCAGGCCGGGAATGTGCATCAGCAGGGATTCCACCGACTGCGAATGCTGGCCGGCGTTGCCCCGGCCGATGCCTTGCTGGCCGCGCACGACAAGCGGCACCTTGACCTTGCCGCCGAACATGTAGCGCATCTTCGCGGCCTGGTTGAGAATCTGGTCCATCGCCAGGTAGAGGAAATCCATGTACATCAATTCGACGACCGGGCGCATCCCGACGCTGGCCGCCCCCACGCCCGCCCCGACGAAGGTGTTTTCCGAAATGGGCGTGTTGCGGACGCGCTTGTCGCCGAACTCCTGCAGGAGGTCGCGGGTGCATCCAAAGATGCCGCCCTGTTCCGCGATGTCCTCGCCCATCAGGAAGACGTTCTGGTCCCGGCGCATCTCCTGCGCGAGCACGTCACGGATTGCCACCGCATAGGTCTTGATACTCATATCGGATACGCCCCCTCCACATACATCCCGTCCATGACGTGCGCGGGATCCGGCTCGGGACTGTCCAGCGCGAACTGGGCCGCCTCCGCCACGTCTGCCGCCGCCTGCTCGTCAATCGCGTCAAGCTCTTCTTCCTTCGCAATCTTGTTCGACAGCAAGTATTCCCTGAACCGCTTGATGGGGCATTTCTCCATCCATGCGGCGACCTCCTCGCGCGTGCGGTATACCTCGGGGTCGCCTGTCCAATGGCCCTTCCAGCGGTAGGTTTTCGCCTCGATCAGCGAGGGGCCTTCCCCCGCCCTGGCGCGCGACAGCGCCTTTTCAAAAGCGTTGAGGATGGAAAAGACGTCGTTGCCGTCCACCACGTAGCCGGGCATGTCATAGGCCGACGCGCGCACGGCGATGTCCTTGACCGATGTGGACTGGCTGATGGGGACCGAAATCCCGAATCCGTTGTTTTCGCACACGAAAATCACCGGGAGCTTCCAGACGGACGCCAGGTTCATCGACTCGTGGAAAGTGCCCTGGTTGGAAGCGCCGTCGCTGAAGAAGGGGACGGTCACCCGGTCGGTGTTGCGCATCTTCTGCGCGAGCGCGCCGCCGACCGCGATGGGCAACCCGCCCCCCACGATGGCGTTCGCGCCCAGGTTTCCCTTATCCAGGTCACAGATGTGCATCGAGCCGCCGCGCCCGTGGCAGAACCCGGTCTGTTTGCCCATCAGCTCCGCGAACGCGGACTTCAAATCCCGGCTCTTGGCGATGCCGTGCCCGTGCCCCCTGTGGGTCGACGTGATGTAATCGTCGTCGTCCAGCAGCTCGGTGACGGACGCGCTGATGGCTTCCTGCCCGATGCACAGGTGCACGGAGCCGCGCAGCTTGTTCTCCTGGAAGAAACGGAACGCCGTTTCCTCAAACAGCCGGATTTGCTTCATAACCGTGTAAATGTTCAGAAGCGTTTCCCTGCTGTACTTCTTGTCCGGTTTCGTCAATGCTTCTCCCTCCTTATCAGTTCCTGTACCAGTTCCACCACGTGTTCGGTGCTCTGCGCGATGTGGCATCCCGCTTCGCGCAGCGCCTTTTCCTTGTTCTGGGCGCTTCCCGTGCCGTCGGCGGCGACGATGGCGCCCGCGTGCCCCATGCTGGTGCCCTTCGGGGCGTTCTTGCCGGCAATCAGCGCGACGACGGGCTTTGTAACATGCGCCTGGATATACTCCGCCGCGCGCTCCTCCGCGCTGCCCCCGATTTCGCCGATGATGACGATGACTTCCGTTTGCTCGTCCCGCTGGAAATCCGGGAGCATTTCCACGAAGCTGGTTCCCGGAATCATGTCCCCGCCGATGCCGATGCAGGTGGACTGCCCGATGCCGCGCTGGGACAGCATGAAGACCGTCTCGTAACAGTTCGTCGCGCTGCGGCTCATCAGCCCGACGGGACCCGGTGTAAAGATGCTGTGCGCCATAAAGCCGACTTTCGATTTGCCGGGGGAAATGATGCCGAAGGAATTCGGGCCGAACAGCCTGACGCCCTTCTCACGCGCGAGCATGCGGCAAAGCATCATGTCCTGGACGGGGGTGTGCTCGGCCAGGGTGACGATGAGCGGGATGCCGGCGTCGATGGCTTCCATCGCGCTGGCCTTCAGATGCTGCGCGGGCACGAACAGCACGCTCGCGTTCGCGCCGGTTGCCTCCACCGCTTCCCTGACGGTGTTGAACACCGGTACGCCCAGCGCGCGCTGCCCGCCCTTCCCGGGCGTGACGCCCGCGACGACGTTCGTGCCGTAGGCCAGCATCTGCTCGGTATGGAACGTACCCTCACGGCCCGTAATTCCCTGAACAATCAGCCTTGTCTGCGTGCCGACCAGAATGCTCATTTTGCATCCCTCCTTCCCGCGGATGCGGAAAGCATCTCGGAAACGATGCGGACCCCTTCCACAATCCCCCCCGCGCTGACTGCCTGCGGCGTCCTCCCGATGATTTCCTGGCCCACCTCCTTGTTGGTGCCTTCCATGCGCACGACGACCTTGCTGCCGCCCGAACCCTCTTCCAGGGCCAGCCGGACGCCCTCCGCGACCTCGTCGCAGCGCGTGATCCCGCCGAAGATGCAGATGAACAGGGTGTCCACGCCCGGCGTCGAAAGGACGATGCGCACCGCTTCCCGGATGCGGTCCTTGGTCGCCCCGCCGCCCAGGTCCAGCGCGCAGGCGACGGAAATCTCCTTCTTCGACAGCAAGTCGATCATGCTCATCAGCATGCCGGAGCCGTTGGACATGACCGCGACGCGGCCCTCCGCGCCCACGGGGATGTACAAAAAGCGGAACGCGCGCGCCTGTGTGACAAGCGGCGGCTCCGAATGCGCCTCGCGCATCGCCAGCAGATCCGCGTGCCGCTGCAGGGCGGAATCGTCGACGTCGATTTTGCCGTCGACGGCCGCCAATGTGCCGTCCTTCCCGACCGCCACCGGATTGATTTCCGCCAGCAGGCAATCCCGCTGTGTAAACAGCCGGTACAGGCCGCAAAGCAGGTTTTTCAGCGCGGGGAGGTGCTCCCCGCCGATGCCGGACTTGGAGACAAGGTACTGGACCGTGTAATCCGCGACGCCGACCAGGGGATTTACGGGAACCTTCAGGATGGCGCCCGGGTTCTCCCGCGCGGTTTCCTCGATATCCACCCCGCCGCAAGGCGAGAAGATCACCATCGGCATGCCGGCGTCCCGGTCAAGGAGGATCGACAGATACCATTCCGCGGCCATCTCGACCTTCTCGACCACCAGCAGCTGGCGGACCTGGATTCCCTTCAGGCTGGAAAAGAGCAGCGCGCCGACGATTTCGGCCAACTCCTCCGGGTTTTGCGCAAAGCGGACGCCGCCTGCCTTGCCGCGACCGCCGACCTGCACCTGCGCCTTGACGACGACAGGGTAATCGAGGCCTGCCGCCGCGACCGCTTCCGCCGCGCCTTCCCCGGACGAGAGCACGACGCCCTTCGGCGTGGCAAGCCCGTATTGGTCAAACAGCTCCTTTGCCTGGTATTCCAGCAGTTTCACCCGCTCACCCCCAAATCTCGTCGTCGCTGGGCTGGTGCCAGCCCGGCTTGACCGTCGCGACGTGCGTTACGTTGAACAGATGCGTATAGAACAGGTTCTCGGAAATCGAGTTGTTCCCCCAGCTTCCGCACCCGAGCGTGGTGGTGGGGCTCAAGCCGTTGGTGAACGCGCCGCCGTTCTGCGTCGCGCAGACCTGGTTGACCAGGACGCGGCATACCGGCAGCGTCCTGCCCGCGTAGTCCAAATGCTGCGCGTTGTTGGAGTGAATCGAGACGCTGTGCCCCATCCCTTCGACGGACAGGTTGTCGATGGCGATTTTGACGGCTTCTTCCCATGTGTCATACGCGTAGGCGCTCATGACGGGGAACATCTTCTCCTTGCTCCAGACGCAGCCCGCCCCGGCATGGTCGGGTTTCACGATGATAAGCCGGGTGCCATCCGGAACGCTGACGCCCGCCAGTTCCGCCACCTTCAGCGCGCCCTGGCCGATGGCGTCGCGGTGGATGACACCGCCCGGGAACAGCTTCTCGCCCATCGAGCGGACGAGCGCCGGGTCGTCGACGTAGTACGCGCCGTTCTCCTTGAACGCGGCGATGACCTCGTCAAACGTATCCTTCGGCGCGATGATGGTCTGTTCGCCGGAACAGATGATTCCATTGTCGAAAACCCGCCCGTCGACCGCCTTCTTGGCCGCGTCGCGGACGTCGATGCCCCGGTCGAAGATGCACTGCACGTTGCCCGCCCCGACGCCAAAACTGGGCTTTCCGCTGGAATAGGCGGACTTCACCATCGCCATGCCGCCGGTCGCGATGACCACGTCGCAGGCGGACATCAGCTCGTTGGTCAGCGGGATGCTGGGCTCGGGAATCGTCTGGTACGCGTCTTCCGGCGCGCCGTGCTCCTTCAGGATCGCCCGGAACGCCTCGTTGAGGCGCATGGCGCACTTCTTCGCGCGGGGGTGCGGCGAAACGATGATCGCGTTTCCGCCCTTGAACGCGAACATCGCGTTGCACATGGGCGTGACAATCGGGTTGGTGCAGGGGGTGACGGCGGCCACGACGCCCATCGGCTTCGCCACTTCGGTGATGCCCTGCTCCGGGATGACCCGCAGCACGCCGACGGATTTCTTTCCCTTCAGCGCGTGCCAGATAATCCTGGCTTTGCCCTTGTTTTTCAGGACCTTGTGCTCGTAGGTTCCCATCCTCGTTTCTTCAGCCGCCATTTTCGCCAGCGGTTCCGCCTGGTCATAGACATACTTGGCGATGCTTCGGACGATGCCGTCGATGCGCTCCTGGTCATACCCGGCGAGCACCTGCTGCGCCGCGCGCGCTTTTGATACATACTCTGCAATCATCACGATTCTCCTCTCTGGTCTATGGCTTTGAACGCTATTTGACATCCTCATTCTATCGCATTAGGATATGAATTGAGAGATTATCGGCGGTATTATTATCAAACCTGCGGCGCTTGCCCAAGCCGTTTCTACAAAGGCGGACCCGCGCGCCAAAAGGGGGACACATTGTTCAGGGTGCTTCCGCACAAGCAAATCTACGAGGAAATCATCGAGGAAATCGGCAGCCGGATCCGTTCGGGCGAGTTGCCCGTGGGGGCGAAGCTGCCGCCAGAGCGCGTGCTGGCGGAACAACTGGGCGTCGGCCGGACATCGCTGCGGGAAGCGCTGCGCGCGATGAAACGGATGGGGTGCATCCGCTCGGTGGTGGGAGACGGCAACTACGTCGACCGCGTGCTGCCCGGCCACGTCGCCCTGCCGCTGTCCATGATGCTCAGCCAGGGAAACGCGCTTGCCGCGGACGTCATCCAGGTGCGGCAGTACCTGGAGGTCCATATGGCGTCGATGGCGGCGGCCAGCGCGACGGAAGACCAACTCCGGAGCATCCGCGAAGCCATCGAAGAGATGGAAAGCCAGATCCGGGAGGGCGGCAACGGCGTCGAGGGGGACAACCGCTTTCACCTCGAAATCGCGAAGGCTTCCCAGAACAAGGCGTTCAGCATTATCGTGGAACTGCTCGCGGAACTGCTGGCGGAATCGCGCAAGGCGACCTTGAGCATCCCGGGGCAGCCGGTCAAGAGCGTCGAGGACCACCTGAGAATCTACGCGGCCATCCAGTCCGGCGACGCGGCGGCCGCGGAAGCCGCGATGGCCGACCACCTGATGAAAGCGCACCAGATCCTCGTGGATTCGGATACCGGAAACTGAATCCAGGGTGGATTCATCCCTGCTGGCGCGAAAACGACCGTTCCACCCGCATTGATAAGCTTAGGCCGAGACGGGAAACCTTCGCGTTCCCCGTCATTCCCCGTCCAGGATTGCGATGGCTCGCACGGGCGAACCGTCCCGCCCCTGCAATTTCAGGGGCATGGAAAAGAAGTGGAACGGCTTGTCCACCGGCAGCGCTTCGAGATTGGTCAAACCCTCCACGATGATAATGCCTTTGCCCAGCAAACGGATATGGACGTACTTCCAGTCGATCGGGTTGGGGGTCGGCAGGTCCATGCCCACCAGCCCGATGCCCTTTTGTACGAACCAGTCCGCAAGCTCTTTTGACATATACGGGAAGCCGCTGAAATAGGACACGTCGGGAAACCGTTTGTCCCATCCTGTGTGCAGCAGCACCGCGTACCCCTTGTCCACATAGGGTTCCACGGCGGACAGGTCGGCGGGCGTGATTTCCTCTCCCGCCTTTTTGTGCGTCAGGTCGACCCGGACGGCCGGCACGACGCAGCGCTCGAGCGGAATGGCGTCCACCGTTTCCCCGTCGTTATAGAAATGCCTCGCGGCGTCCATGTGCGTCCCCTGGTGAGTGGACGTCGTGAGCCGGGACAGGTTATACCCGAGCGTTTCCAGCGTGCAATGCCAGCTCAGGGACATTTTGGGGTCCATCGCCATCGTCGGCGCACCGTCGAACATCGGCGCGGTCAGGTCGATGATTTTTCCAAGCGGTTTCATAACAATCTCCTATTCGCTTCCGGCGTAGTTCGCGTCTTTGCCAAGGCCTTCCGGACCCATGGCCAGATAGCCCGAATCCGCGAAGAGGTCGTGGCCGGTGACCGCGCAGGCGTCGTCGCTGAGCAAAAAGGCAACAGAAGCCGCAATCTGGCTCGGCTCCTGCAGTTTCTGCAGCAGGTGGTAATCATCCCAGGCTTTGGGGACGCTCTCGCGCTTCCCGTCCTTGGTGGCCTTGGCCACTTCATCCGTCCAGACCCAGGCGGGGCTGCACGCGTTGACGCGGATATCCGGCGCCAGGTCCATGGCCGCGCAGCGGATCAACTGCTTGACGGCGCCTTTTGCGGCGTTGTATGTCCAGCGGACAGGCTGCGCGATATGCCCGCTGATGCTTGAGATGCATACGACGGCGCCTTCCTTCCTGGTGCGGTTCTTGGCGAATTCGGCAATCATCAGCGCGTAGGCAGCCGGCCCCGCCATGAAGGTGTGCATCCAGTCGTCACGTGTGGCGTCCGCCCCCTTGGCGGTGAAAGGAAACGCGTTGTTCACCAGGAAATCCACTTCCCCGAACAACGCCCTTGCCTTCCGAAACAGCAAGCCGGGCGTGTCCGGGTTCTCCATGTCCGCCACGATGAACGCGACCTTGCCCGGATGCCGTTTCTCCAGTTCGGAAAGCGTTTGAAGGCCGACTTTTTCATTCCGTCCGCAAAACAATACTTCTACGCCCTCGTCCAGCAGACGCTCCACGATGGCTTTACCGATGCCGCGCGAACCGCCGGTGACAATCGCGCTTTTCCCTTTCAGACCGTTCATCTGGATTCCTTTCATCAACCTTGTTGCCGTCAAACGGGCGGCGGCGCCCGGCGTATGCTGCCGGACGCCGCCAGGGTCAGTCTATTGCTGTCTGTCAGTCAGATCAGAACAGCGCCGCATACTCCTCGATGTTGGTGATGTCATAGAGCATCGGGTCAACCAGCGACAGGATCTGGCCGTTCTCCAGGATGGTGTACTCGCCCAGCTTCCCAGCGGAGAAGGTCGCGCCGGGTTCGGTCTTGAAGCCGCCCTTCACCGCCGTGGCGAGGTAGACAGCGAGGTAGCCCTCGTATGGCGGGTTCCACAGTTGGAAGCCCAGGCAGGTCCCGTCCATAACGAATTCCTTCATCTCGGAAGGGAGGCCAAGGCCGGTCACGCGGATTTTTTCCGCCAGGCCCCGGGTCTGGACCACCTTGCAGGCCGCCGCGATGCCGACCGTGGTCGGGGCGATGACGCCCTTCAGGTTCGGGTACTTCGTGATGAGCGCTTCCATCTCGATGGTGGATTTCTCCGGCTGGTCGTCCCCGTAGACGACTTCGACGAGCGTCATCTTCGAGTAGGCTTCGTCGTTCGCCAGCACTTCCTTCATCAGCTCAATCCAGGTGTTCTGGTCGGGCGCGTCGGTGGTGGCGGACAGGATGGCGAACTCGCCCTCATAGCCGATCTGCTCCGCCATCAGCTTGATCTGCGCCTTGCCGATGGTGCTGAAGTCCACGGGCATGATGGCCGCGTCGCGGTGGCTCTCGCTGCCGGGGATGTCCTGGTTGATGAGGTAGATCGGCACGCCCGCGTCGCGCGCGTCGTCAAAGGTGCCGTTGAGCGCATCGTTGGAGTTCGCCGCGATAAAGATCGCGTCCGCGTCGTTCTGCACGGCCGCTTCGACGTACTCGATCTGGCTGGTGGCCTCCGCGGTGGCCGGGCCGGTGAAGATGTACTCGTACTTGTCTTCGCCAAGCTCCGCGATGGCGTCCTTGAACCCGGAGCTCAAGGCTTCGAAGTACGGGTTGCCGAGGTTCTTCGGGATGAAGTAGATCTTGATCTTGCCCTCCTCGGCGGACACGGTCGCGACCAGCCCGCAGCAGGTTACGAGCATCAGCGCAGCCAGCGCAATCGCCAGGATACGGTTCCTCTTCATGCTTTTCCTCCCTTTCAGGTTTGTTTATTACTCACCGGACCAGCCGGTTTGAGCCGATTGGATGCCGTTTCTCCCCCGTGCCCGGGCTCAGCGGTCCCTGAAGCCCTGGACCAGCTTGCCGATGTTGGGAATAATGATCGAAAGCAACAAAATCAACCCCATCATGAACATCTGCGCGTCGGACGTGACGTTGGCGACAATCAGCCCGGTTTTCAATACGATGACGAGCAGAACCGCGATGAACGTGCCGATAATGCTCCCGTTTCCCCCGCTAATTTCCGCGCCGCCCAGCAGCACCATCGCCACCACGTCAATTTCGGAGTTCAGGTTCATATCATACCGCACCAGGAGCAGCCGAGACATCGTCAGCAGGCCGGCGATTCCCGAAACGAACCCGGAGAGCAGAAACAGCTGCAGTTTGACCCGCCGCGTATTGACGGAGCTGAAAATCGCCGCCTGCTCGTTGGCCCCCACGGCAAGCACCTTGCGGCCAAAGCCGGTTTTGTGCAGGACCAGGTAAAAGGCAAAGGCGAGGAGGATAAAGGCCAGAATCGTGACGCCGAAGCGCGCCTTCCCGATCATGAAAACGGGGATCTTCTCGATGCTGTTGAACCATTCAGGGAATTTCCCCAGGCTCTTGTCGCCGATGAAAATCTGCGAAATCCCGCGGAACACGCTCATCGTGCCGATGGTCACGATCATCGAGGGCAGGTTCAGGTACGCGATCAAAAGCCCGTTGACGGCGCCGCAGGCCAGGCCGGTCAACAGCCCCAGCGGAATGGCCGCCTCCATGGGCAATCCGGCGTGAAAGGCCAGCGCGGCGACCGTCGCCGAGCAGCACATGGTCGCGGGGACGGAAAGGTCGATCATGCCCGCAGACACGATCAGCGTCATCGTCAGCGCCGTCATCCCCAGTTCCATGTAGCGGGTCGTGGTCCTTAAAAGATACGCGAGGTCGCGGAAACTCTCGGAAAGAGACGCGCTCACGATGAGCGTGGCGAGCAGCAATCCGAAGGGAACCCACTCCCGCCTTGAGAACACCGCGCTCAATTTGCCCCGTTTGGAGCGCCCGTCCAACCCCTTCACCGCAGCGCCTCCTTTCCCGCCACCTGCTGTGCCATGCGGCGCTTCGAATCGAGGGAAAGGACGATGCGGTCCACGAGGAGGGCGGTTACGATGATCAAGCCGTAGGTGAAGAGCTGAACCGTCCCCGGGATGCCGACGTTCGCAATCATCGTATTGACCGTGCCCAGCAGCAGGCATCCCAGCAGGACGCCCACCACGGTCCCCTTCCCGCCGTTAACACTCACGCCCCCGATAATCGTGGCGGAAATGACCACAAACTCGAGGCCCTTGCCCGTGTTGCTGGGATTGATATAGCCGAAGCGGGAAGCAGACATCATCGCGGTGATGCCGCAGAGCGCCCCGACGATTGTGAACACCAGGAACTCCGTCTTCTTGCAATTGATGCCGCGCAGGTAGGCGGCCTCCCTGTTGGAGCCGACGGCGTACACCTCGCGCCCGAAGTGCGTGTACTTTAGAATCAGGTAAAAGACCAGCGCAAGCAGCAGGGAGATGACGACCAGCCAGGGAATCAGGACCCCACCCAGGCGCACGCCTTCCGCAACGAAATCGGTCGTGCCCGGCGGCAGCTCATACCCCGTCACCTGCTTGCCCTGGGAGATGATAAACGTAAGCCCCCGGTAGGCATTCATGGTGCCCAGGGTTACGATGATGGGCGGTATCCTGAGGTATGCGATCAAAAACCCGTTGATCATGCCGCACGCGGCGCCCACCGCCACGGCGACAACGATTCCCTGCCAAAGCGACGCGCCGTGGTCGCGGAAGAGGATGCCGGCGACCATCGCGCTGAGGGCGACGTTTGAGCCGATGCTCAGGTCGATTCCCCGCATGATGACGACCATCATCATGCCAAGCGCCATCGTCAGGTTCAGCGGCGTCCACAACAGGACGCTGTTGACGACGCCCGCCATCCGGCCGCCGGAAAGCACCTCGGGGCGCAGCACGCCGGCGACGAGGTAAATCAGCAGGATAAAGGCCAGCGTCACAAATTCCTTGACGTTCTGGGTGACAAACCGTCTCGCTTCTTTCATTCCCCGGCGCTCCTGCCTTGAATCGTGGAAGCGGCTGCCATGATTTTTTCGCTGGTCATATCCTGCCTCGTCAGTTCCGCGGTCACGTGCCCCTCGCACATGACGTAGACGCGGTCTGAAAGCTGCAGAATCTCCGGCAACTCGGAAGAAATCATCAGCACCGCTTTCCCTTGCTTGGCCAAATCGCTGATCAGCCGGTAAATCTCCATCTTGGCGCCGATGTCGATGCCGCGCGTCGGCTCATCCAGGATCAGGATGTCGGACTCGGTCAGCAGCCATTTCGCGATGAACACCTTTTGCTGGTTGCCGCCTGAGAGCTCCTTGACCGTCTGCTCCGGGTCGCGCATCCGGACGCTGAGGTAATCGGTGTACTGCTGGACAAGCGGCGCTTCCGCCTTTCGCCTGATGAACCCGGCCCGCGACGCGACGCGCTTCAGGATGGCGAAGGTCATGTTGAAGCGGATGCTGAACGCCGTCAGCAGCCCCGTCCTCGAACGGTCTTCCGAAACCATCGCGATGCCGTGCCGCATCGCGTCCACCGGATTATGAATCCGGACCTTTTCACCCTTGACCCAAATCTCGCCGGATTGCGCGGGCTCGACCCCGAAAACCGCGGAGGCGAATTCGCTCCGGCCCGCCCCGACCAGGCCGGACATTCCGACGATTTCCCCTTTGTGGAGCTTCAGGCTGACGTCGTAGTACTTCCCCGGATACGTGAGGTTCCTCGTTTCCAGCGCGAGGACGTCCCCGGGGACGTTTTCCTTGACAATCAGTTCCTTGAAGGAGCGCCCCACCATCATCCGGACGATATCGTCCTGGGTAATCTCGCCCACCATCCGCTCGCTGACGCGCTCCCCGTCCCGCAGCACGGTGAGGCGGTCGGCGATCTGCATGATTTCTTCCAGCCGGTGCCCGATGAACACAATCGCTTTGCCCTGTTCCTTCAGGCGTGAAATCGTCTTGAACAGGGTTTTCACCTCGCCGTGCGACAGCGCCGCGGTCGGCTCGTCCATGATGATGACGCGCGCGTTCTGGGAGAGGGCGCAGGCGATTTCTACCATTTGCTGGTCGGCGATGCTCATGCCGCGGACGGAATCCCTGGAACGGATCCGCACGTTGAGCGAGTTGAGCAGCTCGTCAGTTTTTTTGTGCAGCTCCCGCCAGTTGATGACCGGCTTCCCGTTGGAGCGCGTATGCCCGAGGTACAGGTTTTCCGCAACGTTCAAGTCCTGGAAGGTCAGGGGCTCCTGGTGAATCAGCGCGATGCCCGCCTCGCGCGCGTGATGCGGGTCCCTGAAGCGGACCGGCTTCCCGTCCAGCAGCAGCTGGCCTTCGGTGGGCTGGTAAACGCCGCTGATGATTTTCATCAGGGTCGATTTGCCCGCGCCGTTTTCCCCGACCAGGGCGTGCACCTCGCCCGGGCGGATATCAAAATCCACGTGCTTCAGAACAAAAACACCGCTGAACGACTTGCTGATGCCCTTTGCCTGCACAACCGGTGCGTCTTTTACCATCGGTGGCTCCTATCCAATGCTACAGTTCCGATAAAGCGCTGCGCCCATTTCCGCGCCGGCAGAGGATGACCTGTTCACTGCTGGTACCGATATTATCCGGGATTCTACCCGCGCCGGGCTTCTGATTCAGACTCTCCGAGAATTATATGGAAAGGCCCGCAAAGATTCAAGTGAAACGTGGTTCTATTAATAAACCGCCTGCCGCTTTCCAAATCAGCGGCTGTAAAGAAAACTCAATCCTGCAGGGACGCAGCGGCTTCCCCGGCGGCGACGATGTTCCGGCGCCACACCCCCGAGCGCACCAGGGCGATGCCGATGGCCGTCTTGACGACGTTCAGGGACTGGCTGAGCAGGTAAACGGGCAGGATGGCCAGGTCGGTCCAGTGCACCAGCGCCCAGGTCGCCGGGATGAGCAGCAGCCAGGTGAAAGCGCTGTCAAACAGGAAGGTGAGCACAGTGGAGCCGCCGGAGCGCAGGGTGAAGTAGCTGGCATGGGACACCGCGTGGAAAGGCATCAGCACGGCGCTGATGAGGATGAAGCGGGACGCCAGGGCACGGGCTTCCTGCTCGATGTTGTACAGCTCGGGGAACAGCGGGGAGAAGGCCGCCATCAGCCCGCCGATGACGACGCACATGGCGAAGGAGAGGAAGAACAGCTTCCAGACCTCGTCCTCCGCTTTCCTGAGCTTGCCCGCCCCCAGTGAATGGCCGATGAGCACCGCCACGGCGTTACCCATGCCGAAGAAAAAGACGTTGAAGAGGTTGGTGACGGTGGTGGAGATGTTGAGCGCGGAAAGCACCAGCAGGGCGCGGACCGAATAAGCCTGGGTCAGCGCGGTCATGCCCAGGGACCAGAGCACCTCGTTGAGGAACAGCGGCGCGCCGCGGCGCGCCACGCTCAGAAGCAGTTCCCGCGGGACGCGCAGGCGCCTGTACACGTGGTGGAGGTAGGAAAAGCGCCCGGTCCGGGCAACGGTGCCCATCAATACGCCCAATTCCACAAAGCGGGAGGCGACCGTTGCAATCGCCGCCCCCTTCACGCCCAGGGCGGGGAAGCCCAGGTTCCCGAAGATCAGCAGCCAGTTCCCCACCAGGTTGGTCAGTACCGCGGCGATGCCCGCCTTCATGGGCAGCACCGCCTCCCCGGACTCGCGCAGCGTGGTCGCGTAACTCATCGACAGCGCGAAGGGAATCAGGCCCGGCAGCATCCAGGCCAGGTATTCCTCCCCGAAGCCCAGCATCCGCTCTGCCTGGGCGGGGTCGCCCTGGCCGGTCAGGAAGAGGCGGATGAGCGGAGAGTGCCAGATGATGAGGGCGGCGCCGGTCAGCAGCGTAATGGCGCCGACAAACCAGAGCTTGACGCGGAAGGTGTCCCGCAGCCCTTCCATGTCCCCCGCGCCGTAGTACTGCGCGGTGAAGATGCCCGGGCCGGACAGGCCGCCGAAGATGCACAGCGCGAATACGAACAGCAGCTGGTTGGTGATGGCGACGCCGGACATCTGCGCCGTCCCCAGCTGGCCGACCATGATGTTGTCCAGAAGGCTGACAAAATTGGTGACGCTGTGCTGGATGATGACCGGGACGACGATGAGGCGCACCGAACGGTAAAAGGCCCTGTCCCCGATGAAGGTCCGCCGGAATTTGCCCATAGCCACCCGCTTTGACGAAATGTCGGCGCCGATGCGCCGCGTGAAAACAGCCCCTATATTGCCACAGCGCCTTCCGGCTGGCAACCGCTGAAAAAAACGCGCCTGCCCATCCATGGGCAGGCGGAACCGCGGGATGTTTCGCTTTTACTGGGCGGCTGCCATCGCCTGGGTCAATTGCCCCATGGCGCTGGCCAGCTGCTCCAGGGTGGGTTGGCCGGCAATGACGGCGTTGAGCTGATTGATGGCGTTTTGCAGCATCGCGTGCTGCGGGCTGCCTGGCAGCAGGGCGGCCAGCTGATTGGAAGCCTGCACCATCAGGTTATTGGCGTCCGGAAGCAGGGTATTGGCAAGGATGCCCTGGTCCGTCCCGCCCGGATGCTGATGGACCGCGCAGGTCCTGGCGTCCAGCAAAGCAGCGTTGGCGCTCTGGCTGTCGGTGAAGCGGATGGTTGCGTAGGAACCCAGGTATTCCGCCAGCACGTCGGAATACCCGGTGCCGGCGAACCGCTCCAGCGGGTGGCCCAGCGGCAGCACCACCAACCCGCGCTCAGCAAGCGATTCCGGCGGGCAGTAGGGCCCGGCCAGCATGTTGCTGACGGTGCAGACCGTGCGCCGGTAGTGCATCTGGCAGGAGACCTGCGGCACGGCGTCCCGGGCGAAATAGTCCGTCACGGTGCCGTAGCCCATCGCGTCCTGGCTGCAGGCCTCCGTCGCCAGCTGGCCGGACACGGCGCAGGTGGTCACCCGGACAAGGCCGTAATTCTCCGCGCCGCCCTGCAGGATGTCCCGGTCGGGCAGGCCTTTTTCCTTGTGGATGCGCTCCATGAAAACCTGCCAGAGCCTGGCGGCCGAGTTGCCGCCGGTCGTCTTGCTGGAAAGTGCCTTGTAATTGTCATGCCCGATCCAGACGGCGGCGGAATAATAGCCGGTCATCCCCGCGAAAAAGACGCCCTTCTGGTCGGAATTGGTGCCGGTTTTCCCCGCGACCGTCTGCCCGGTGATGCGCGCCGCGCGGCCGGTTCCCTTGGAGACGACGTCCTTCAAGATGTCGACGGTCAGCCAGGCGGTGGAGGGCTTGAACACCTCGCGCCGCGCCTGGCTCTGGTGGGCGTCGTAGATGACCTTGCCCCCGCTGTCCAGGATGCCAAGGATGCTGACGGGCTGCTGGTATACGCCGCCGTTGGCCAGGACGCCGAAGGCGACGGCCATCTCCATCGGGGTGATGCCTGATGAGCCCAGGGACACGCCGAAAGGCGTCGGGTTGATGTGCCCGTCGGCGACGCCCAGGCGGCGCAGGTAGTCCACCGAGCGCTCCACGCCCACGTTGTTCATCAGGACGGAAGCGGCGGCGGTGTTGTCGGACTGGACCATGGCCGTCCGGAAGGTCTCCGGACCCCGGTAGCGGCTGCCGCCGTAATTCTCCGGCCAGGAGTCCTTCCCGTCGTTGCCCCGCCAGCCGGGGATGGGCAGCGGCAGGTTGTAGGCGATGGAGCCCGCGCCCATGCCCATGTCGATGGCCGGCGCGTAGACCCCCAGCGGCTTGATGGAGGAGCCCACGGGCATGTTCATGTCCACGGCGCGGTTTAAGGTCTTCCGGGTGGCGGGGGGCGTGCGGCTGCCCACGATGGCCATCAGTTCCCCGGTGCGGTAGTCCACCACGCAGGCCGCGGCCTGGGGCTGCTGGACGTCGGTATAGGTGCCGTCGCGGTTGCGGGAGCGGTAGACCTCCGTGCCCGGGTCGCGCAGGCGGGGGTAATCGTCGTAGCTGTACAGGGTGTCTTCCAGTGTTGTCTGGATTTTGGTATCCAGCGCCAGGTAGACCTTGTACCCGCCGGTCCTCAGTTCCGTCTCCATCCGGGCGCGGTTGGCGGCGGTGTTCTCCAGCCTGTTGATGCCCAGCAGCACCTGCACGGCGTCCCTGACGGCGTATTCGACGTAGTGGACGTAGGGGTAGAGGTTTTTGGACTCCGGGTCCTCCCGCAGGACCTGCGCCGTGGCCGGGTTTTGCGCCTCGGTGAACTCCTTGTGGGTGATCATCTGGTTTTCGTACATGACCCGCAGCACGTAGTCCGTGCGGTTGTTGGTGCGAGCCAGGTAGTCCGTCCCGTCGGCCTGGCGGGTGTAGAGGTTGCGGCGGATGTTGTAATAGTAGGGGTTGGTCGTCATCCCGGCCAGCATCGCGCACTCCCTGAGGGTGAGCTGATTCAATTCCTTGCCGAAATAACCCGTCGCGGCGACCTTGACGCCGTAATAGTTTTCCCCAAGGTAAATGGTGTTGAGGTAGCTTTCCAGGATTTCGTCCTTGGAATAGCCGGCTTCCAGCTGCATGGCCAGGTAGGCTTCCTGGATTTTCCGCTTGTAACTTTGCTCGGAAGACAGCAGGGTGTTCTTGATGAGCTGCTGGGTGATGGTGGAGCCGCCCTGCTGGGAGCCGGAAACGAAGTTGGTGACGAAGGCGCCGACGATGCGCTTCAGGTCGACGCCGCCATGTGTGTAGAAGCGCACGTCCTCCGCGGCGACGAAGGCGTTCCGCAGCCGGTGGGGCATGGAATCGATGGATACCATGATGCGGTTTTCCGTGCCTTTATAGTCTGTGATGAGGTTTTCATCCCGGTCGTAGAAGAAGCTGGTCTGCGCCTGGTCGTCAATCTTGGCGATGTCCAGCACCGGGGCGGTGTCCACGTAGGTGCGCGCGATGCCCACCAGGGCGCCCACGCCGGAAAGCGCGGCGATGAGCAGGCACAGCAACAGCAGCCTGAAGCCGTTGATGACGACAGCCAGGACAAAGCTGGGTTTGCGCGTGCGGCGCTTGAACAGCGACCGGCGGCCGCCCTGCGGCGGTTCCGGGCTGTATTCCTCCTGCCCCCCGTCCGGGGGCCGATCGAACAACCTGCTGATGGCAAATCCCTCCGGGCGTATGCCCGGCGCGATTATATCACAGGCGGCACAGGCCGCCAACAAAGGCGTCAGGCCCCGAAGGCCGGCCCGGCGAAAGGCCCGTTTCGCCTTGCGTTGCTTGACACTCCAAGCACCGTGGAGTAAAATGGCACAAACAACTGATTCCAGCCACAGCGCGCCCCGCGCGCCGGAAGGAGGGACGGGCGTGAATCATGCCCAGAACAGCCAGAGGAGCCGCGTTTTCCTTCTCCTGATTATCATGATATGCCTGCTCCTCCCCCATTTCAGCGCGGGTGCGCAGAGTGCGCCGGACGGGCTGGGCATCGAGCTGAGCGTTGAGCCCGCCAGCCTGACCGCACCGGGCACGGTGACCGTGTCCGCCCGGGTGTCCAATGCCAGCACGGCGGAGATCGCGACCCCCCTGTCCCTGTACGACCCGGACGGCAAGCCGGTCAATTCCTTCGGCGACGGCGGCATGCTGCTGCGGCTCGCCCCGGGGGAGACCTATCCCTGGCAGGGCCAGTACATGGTGACCCAGGCCCAGCTGGACGAGGGCAAACTGGTTTACTCCCTGCGCTACAGCACCCAGGACGCGGCCGGCGCGCTGGTCGAGAACACGCTGCCCGCCACCGCCAACCTGACATACACAGGCGAGAAGGTGGAACTGAAGGTCAACCGGACCATCACCCCGGAAGTGGTGCGGCGCGGCAAGGAAGTATCCGTGCTGTACGAACTGGTCAACCAGGGGAACGTCAAGCTGACCAACATCCAGGTCAAGGAGAACCGTCTGGTTTCCACCCGGACGCAAACCGTCGCCTCCCTGGACCCCGGCGCGACCGCCAAACTGACCTTCACCAAGACCAACGTGACGGGCGACCTGACCAGTTCGGCGCTGGTCACCTACCGCAAGGAAGGCGAGCGGCGGACGGAGCAGATTACCGTCGAGCCGGTGCAGGTGCCGCTGGCCACGCCGCGGCTGAGCTACACGCTGACCGCGGACAAGACCCAGGTCAACATCGGGGAAACGGTGACGCTGACCCTCGAAATCAAGAACGCAGGCAACATCAGCTATTCCAACGTGACGGTGACCGACCCCAAACTGGGCGAGGTGTTCACCAACCTGCAGATTGGCGCCGGGCAGACCCGGGAGCTGAAGAAAGAGGTCATCGTCAGCGAGACGGCGACCTTCACCTTCACCCTGAAGCTGGAGGACAACACCGGGACCGCCCAGGAAGAGAAGGTGCCGGAGCTGAAGGTCTCCGCCTATACGGAAGGGCAGATGCTGCGGCTCAACCTGACGCTGAGCGCGCAGAACGAGACCATCTCCTCCCTGCCCGGGGACATCCGCTTCGACCTGACCGTCACCAACGACAGCAACACCGCCGCCAAGAGCATCTTGATCCGCCACGCGGGCACCGATATCTACACCATCCAGGAACTGGCGCCTGGGCAAAGCACCGTGCTGACCCGCGATTTCCGCCTGTCCCAGGCGGGCAAGTACCAGTTCACCGCCATCGCGACGGACGTGCAGAACAACCGGGTGGAGTTCCTGTCCAACCCGCTGAACATCAGCTACGTCGCGCCGACGCCCGCGCCGACGCGCAAGATTATCCAAACCATTCCGCCGGTCGTCACCCATTCCCCCGTGCCGGCGGGATTTGTCCCGCAGGGAGGCCAGGCGCGCGACGCGCTGTTCATCCTGACGCTGGCGCTGGGCGTCCTCTTCGGGCTCGCGCTCATCCTGCTCGCCGTCAGCGCGGAGATGCGCGCCCGCTCGAAAGCCAAGAGCAACGCCGCCTACGACACCTTTGAGACCAGCGTGACCCGCGATTACACCGCCGTGCCGGACGAAACCCGGCAGGCCCTGGACGCCGACCCAAAGGAAGGGGAAGCCGCGCCGGCCAGTTCCGCTGAAGAAAAGGTGGAGATGCCGCACGAAAAGTACCTGAAACCCAAACCGGCCGAGGAATCGGTCCAAGCGGCGGAGGATGCTCCCGCCGAACCGGGGGAAGCGGTTCCGCCCACCGAAGGGGAGGACGGCGCCTACCGCCTCACGCGCGACGCGCAAAGCGAGCCCGCCGAAAGCCCTGAAGCAGAAACGGCGGAAACGGAAACCCGCAGCCGGCGCTCCCAGCGTCACAAGGCGGAGGGAGACCAGGGCACGGAAGGCTGACATCCCCAAAAGGGATTCCTGCGGCAACAGCCTGAAACGTCAGATAAAAGGCAAAGAAGCGCCGATTCGGCGCTTCTTTGCGATTCCGCCCATCACACCGTTTTGATTAACCGGAAGCAGGCGGCGGCCGCCACTACCCGTTGCGCTCCACCCGCACCGATTCGTCCTCGGACAGCACGCGGTACATCTCCGCGGCGGCGTCCTTCCGCACCGTCTCCTGCAGGCGGACGACCTCGTAGCGCCCCAGGCGGCTTCCGAAGCGGATTTCCAAAACGTCCCCCTCGCGAACCTCCGCCCCTGCCTTGGCCGCGCGCCCGTTCAGGCTGACGCGCCCGCCGTCGCAGGCTTCCTTGGCGACGGTCCTGCGCTTGATGATGCGCGACACCTTCAGAAATTTGTCCAACCTCATCGGAATCCCTCCCAAGCCAGGAAGCCCTTCGATCAAAAGCCCCCATGATATCAAAAAGCCGCCGCGCAGACGCGCGGCGGCTTACGTCCTAATCCGGCCGTCCGCCTTAGTTCAGCTGATCCTTGAACGCCTTGCTGGCCTTGAACGCGGGGGCCTTGGAGGCCTTCACCTTGATCTCGGCGCCGGTGCGCGGGTTGCGCGCCACGCGGGCGGGGCGCTTGCGGGACTCGAAGGTGCCAAAGCCGATGAGCTGAACCTTCTCGCCCTTCTTCAGGGTCTTCTGGATGGTGGAGATGACGGCGTTGACGGCCTTGTCGGCGTCAACCTTCTTCAGTTCGGTTGCCTTTGCCACGGCGGCGATCAGTTCGGTTTTATTCATGTGCATTCCTCCCGTTTATCTGAGTTTTTGAAGCCCTGTCAAGCGATACCGCCTTGCTTCGTTCCCAGTATACCCCGATTTCCTTGCTTGTCAACAAGTTCAGGCTTTTTTTATCTGAAATCACCGCATTTTCAATCCATTTGAGCCGAGAGGCGAACTTGTCGACCGCGTTTTGTAAGGCCTGGTCTGCCGAAACGCCCATCAGGCGCGCGACGTTGACACAGGAAAAAAGCAAATCGCCCAGCTCCTCCTCAGCCGCTCCCTCCCCATGCAGCGCCTCATGAAGCTCCGCCGCCTCCTCCGGCACCTTTTGGAGGGCATCCAGGGCGCCTTCCCAGTCCAGCCCGGCTTTGCCGGCGACCTTCTGGATTTTCTCCGCCCGCGTCAGCGGCGCGAGGCTGCGGGGGATTGCGTCCACCTCCCCGGACAGCCCGCCCGCCTTCTTTTCCGCTTCCTTGATTCTGTCCCAGTTGACCAGCACTTCCTCCGCCGTGCCCAGCATCAGGTCGCCGAACACGTGGGGATGCCGCCGGATGAGCTTCAGGCAGATGGCGGCCAGCATGTCCTCCCAGCCGAAGGTCGCGTACTGTTCCCCCACCACCGCGTGGAAGGCCAGTTGCAAAAAGACGTCGCCCAGCTCCTCCGCCGCCCCGTCCCAGTTACCCTCCAGCAGCTCGCCCGCCGCCTCGTTGGCTTCCTCCACCAGGTAGCGCGCCAGGCTCTGGTGGGTCTGCTTGCGGTCCCAGGGGCAGCCGTCCGGCGCGCGCAGACTGCGCATGATGGCCAGCAGGTCCTCGGCGTCAAATCGGGTTCTCGACAGCAGGGGAAGGGGAAAAATCACCAGTCCGGCGGTGTGGTCGTAAGCCGGCTGGCGGTCCAGGTCCTCCAGCAAGATGTCCAGGCCCTGACGGCGCGGCTCCTCGCCCGGCGGGAAGAAGAGCAGGCGGGCACCCTCGCCATATTTCTGCAGCAGTTTGAGCTTGACCTCGCCCGCGAGGGCGCGGCTGTTCAATTCGGTCACGCACAGCGGGAACTGGGCGTTGTGGACGACGAGGCCGACGGCGCCGGACATTGTCAGCGGCTGGCAAACGCCGGATGCCGCCG
>JAAZAQ010000218.1 GCA_012514225.1 Clostridiales bacterium
CCTTGCTTTCAAGGCCGACTTCCCGCACAACGGCCTCCAGCCTCTCCCGGTCCTCCGGCTGCCCGCAAGTGATGTTGTCCCCGACGCTCAGGTAAAACAGCTTGAAGTCCTGGAACACGGCGGCGATGCCTTTAAGCAGGCTTTGCCGGTCATATTCGCGCAGGTCAGCGCCGTTGATGAGGATGCGGCCGCTGTCGGGGGCGTACAGGCAGCACAGCAGCTTGACGATGGTGCTTTTCCCGGCGCCGTTGCGTCCCACGATGCTGACGCGTTCGCCGCCACGGATGTCGAAGCTGACCCGGTCCAGCACCCTGTCATCGATCTTGGGGTAGGTGAAGCTGACCTCCTCAAAGCGGATACTTTCCACTTTGCGAAGCGTTCTCCCGCCGCCCCCGTCCCGCTCCGCTGGCAGCTCCATCAATTCCACGAAGGGCTCCAGGTAGTGAAGCATCCGGGCGACGTCGATGACGGCGCTCCCCAGGGCGATGACGGAGGTGGAAAAGCCGACTGCGGCGGACACGTACAGGGTCAGGCTGCCGATGCCCACGCTGCCCTTCAGGGTTTTCATCCCCACGAACGCCCAGGCCAGGGCCGCCTGCAGCACCGTGACCGCCTGGAACAGCCCCATGGCCAGGCCCATTTTCCGGAAAAAAGCGGCGTACCAGGTGTTGACAGAGCGGTTGTAGCGCGTGATGGTCTCCCCCAGCAGGTCCTGCATCACAAAGAGGCGGAAATCCTTCTGCGGTTCGCTCCGGAAGCACAGGTTGATGTAATAGCCGTACCGGCGGTTGACCGGCAGCAGCTCCCCGAAAAAACGCTGCTGGTAGCGCGAGAAACCGGCCTGGATGGCGAGCAGCAGCGCCACCGTCGCGGCCAGGCTGAGCACCAGGACAAACCCCAGCTGCAGCATCAGCGCCACCAGGCCCGCGACGGTCAGCAGGTGGTTGAGGCTGCTGACCGCCTGCACGACCAGCTGCCTCACCACGCCCTGGTTGCGCATGGCGAAGGAGGCGCGCTCCTTCAGGTCCAGATAATGGGGGTCCTCCAGCATCCAGTAGGGGATGCCCATCAGCTTTTCAGAGAAAGCGCGGTCGATTTCCATCGCCAGGGACTGCTCCTTGAGGTCCTGGACCCGGGCGGCCGTCCGGATGAGCAGGGTGAACAGCAGGTTGCCCGCGGCGATGAGCGCCGCCCAGGAGGCCGGGTCGCCCGCGCCGGGCACGCCCATCAGGGCGTCGATGAGCAGCTTGGGCATCGCCACGTTGAACAGCGCCCTCCCGGAGTGGCTCAGCGCGCTAAGCAGCAGCAGCAGGAAATATCCCCGGTCGGCCTTATACACCAGGCGGAAGACGGCCTTGAGCCGGCGCAGGCCGCTCATACGGCCTCCTCCTGGTAATACTTTCCCTGGACGAGGAACATCTCCCGATAGGTGCCGCCTTTGCGCATCAGTTCATCGTGGCTTCCGTACTCCATCAGGCCCTCTTCCCCGATGAGGGCGATCTTGTCGCAAAACTGCGTGCTGGCCAGGCGGTGGGAGATATAGATGGCGGTCCGGCCCTGTGTCAGCGCGTCGAAGGAGGCGTAGATGTCCCTCTCCGCCAGCGCGTCCAGCGCCGCGGTCGGCTCGTCCATCACGACGCAGCGCCCGCCCTTGTACAGCGCCCGGGCAATGGCCAGCTTCTGCTGCTCGCCGCCGGAAAGCATGACGCCGTCCTCAGTGATGACCTTGAGCATCATGCTGTCCATCCCCTCCTTTTGCGCGCACACCTTCTCCCACAGGCCGGCGTCCCGCAGGGCGGTTTCCACGCGCGCGCGGTCGAACCGCTCGCTGCCCGCCACGTTCTGCGCCAGGGTGAAGGCCAGCGGCTCCACCTCCTGGAACACCGCGGAGAACAGCCCGTACAGCGCGTCCTTTCGGTAGGCCTGCACCGGCTGCCCCTCAATCAGGATGCGCCCGCCGTCCGGCTGGTAAAAGCCCATCAGCAGCTTGACCAGCGTGCTTTTGCCCGCGCCGTTGACGCCCACGATGGCCAGCCGCTGTCCGGCGGGGATGTGCAGGCTGAATTGGCGCAGCACGTCCCGCTCCGATTCCGGGTAACGGAAGGTGACGTCCTCGAAGCGGATGTCGATGCCGCCCTCCCCGTCAGGCGCGGGCAGCTCTCCGCCCCGGTCGCCCAGGTCCTGGTCCATCAGCCGGTAAAAATCCGCGACGAACCGGCTTTCCCTGCGGATATAGGCGAGATGGTCGGCCAGTTCCCCGGCCTTGGCAGCCAGGGTGAGGGCGGCGGGCAGGAACATGGCAAACTGGGCGATGGGGAGGCCGCCCTGCACGTTCCGGGCCAGCAGCCCGAAGGTCACCAGGTCGCTGGCCAGCATCAGCGGCAGGGCCAGCAGTTCCAGGGCGTACTGGCGGTTATTAATGGCGCGCAGCACCGCCATATAGTCCCCGATGACCCGGCGGTACGCCCCCTGCAGCGGCTGTAGCAACCCGTACAGGCGGATGTCCTTGCCGCAGGAAAAGTCCTGCGCTGTCTGGCCGAAGTTCCAGACCTTCCGGCTCTCCCGGTTTAAATCGCCCTGGCGGCGATAGGCGTAGCGCTGGGCGCGGAGCCGGAGCCACAGTAAAAGCCCGGCGTGTGCCAGAATCAGCAGGGGAATCAGTGGATGCGCCAAAGCCAGGAAGGCAGACAGCAGCAGGCACAGGAGGGTCAGCTCCGGCGCCTGGAACAGCTTGTGGTACACGCCTTCCACCCCGTTGTCGTTGCCGGAGGTAGCGTTTAAAGCCTGCTCCCATTTTTCGTAGAAGGACGCGGATTCCACGTGCCGGTAGTCCATGCGGACCATCTTGACGGCTGTCTGCCGCACATAGTCGATGCGCAGCGCCGTGATGCGGGGTTTGGCCAGGTCCATGAGCCATTCCTTGAGAAAGGCGCACAGCGCCCCCGCCAGGAAGAAAACCCCGACGATGACCAGCAGCTGTTCCGCCCGCGGCGCGGGCCCGGTCAGGGTAGCCACCGCCAGGCCGGACAGGAGGACCGGAAGCGCCGGCGAGACGACCGCGCACAGGGTATACAGGGCGGTCAGCCCGAAAAG
>JAAZAQ010000219.1 GCA_012514225.1 Clostridiales bacterium
CACAGGACGCCCTGGAAGAAGCCGTTCGCGTCACCGCGAAGCGCCTCAACGACCTGGGCTGGACGGACACGGCCGTTGAGGTCAGCCCGGAGGGCAACCTGGTCGTCACGCTGCCCAAGGGTGCGGACACCGGGTTCCTCGGAAGCCTGCTGGGCTCCCGCGGCGAATTCACTTTCGCGGACCCGCAGGGCGAGGTTTTCCTGGACGGCAGCCATGTAACCTCCGCGGGCTTCGGCTACGCGGACCAATCCGGCACCAATTTCGCCCTGTCCATCCAGTTTGACGCCGAGGGAAAGCGCGTATTCGCCGAAAAATCCACGGAGCTTCTCGGCCAGAGCATCATGCTGCTGCGCGACGGCGTCACGCTTTCCAATCCCTCCATTTCCACTCCGCTGACTGACGGCGCCGTATCCATCCCCGGTTTCACGCTGGAGACCGCGCGGGAGAACGCCATCCTGTTGCGCTCCGGCGCGCTGCCCTTCGAGGTGACCCTGCAGGGCGCCGGCGAGCCGGGCGCTGCCCTCCATGGCGAAAGGGCGCAGCGGTCCCTCATCATCGCGCTGACCGTCCTGTTCGCGCTGGCGGCGGTCTGCTTCATCGTCTGCTTCCGCCTCGCCGGGCTGGCGGCCGCCTGGATGCTGCTGGCGCAGCTGGCGCTCTCCTACTTTTTTTCCGCGCTCATCGGCGCGGGCTTCACGGTCCTGACCCTGTCCGCCATCTGGCTTTCCTGGCTGGTCAGCGTCTTCGCCATGGCGAACCTGCTCCTGGGGATGCGGGAGGACGTCCTCCACGGGCGCTCCGTCCGCCAGGCGCTGAAGGAATCCTATGCAGGCAGGGGGCACGCCTCCCTGGACGTTTACGTTGGCCTGGCCATCATCGCGGTGCTGCTCATCATCGTGGACGGCGGCGTAATCAAGCTCTTCAGCGAGATTTTCGCCATCTGCCTGCTCCTGGGCCTGGCGGTGACCCACCTGGCCTTACGCCTGGTGACCTATGAGGCCATCAACCTTTTCGGCGGAAAGTCGGAATTGTACGCCGCCAAACGGACCCTGAAGAAGGAGGGTTGAACATGCGCATCAACAAAGGCGCGGCAAGCGCGCTCGTCCTTTCCGCCCTCGTGGCGATTCTGGCCCTCGTGCTGGCGCTGCTGGGCCTGGGCATGAAGTTCAATTTCGGGGCGGGGATGACCCTGTCCCATCTCCAGCTGTGGGCGGCCATCCTGACGGCGGCAGTCGTTTCCTTCCTCTTCGGGTGGATTCGCTACGACCTGGCCGGCGCGCTGGCGTTGCTGGCCGCGGTCGTCCATGACCAGCTGCTGGCCCTGGCGCTGTCCAGCCTGCTGAGCAACCTGTTCGGGCTGGCCTCCGCGATGCCAGCGCTGGTCGCGGGCAGCCTGGCGTTCACCTACTGCCTGACCGTGCCCGTCCTGCGCGAGGCGCGGGCTGTCGGCCGCAGCGTATCGCAGCGCGAGATGAGCCGGGAGGACATCGCGCGCCAGGCAATCCGGAACACCCGCCTGCTGTGCAGGGTGACCGTTGCGTTCTCGGCGCTCCTGATTCTGGCTTTCGCCTTTTCCGGCAACCTGACCCTGCTGGGCGCCGTCCTGCCGCTGCTGGCCGGGCTGGCCGCGGCCCTGCTGTCTTCGCGCCTGGTTACCCCCTTCCTGTGGGCGGCTATTACGCCCCGGCGCAAAGGCCGGAAATAATCCGCCGAGCGCTTTCCCGGGCCGGGAAAGCGCTCTTTTGTACCCGTTGAGGAGAACATGAGGAGACTCAGCAAGCGCGCCCAGCCCTTCCGCCTTCCGGGGTACCCGGATTTCCTGGCGTCGCTACTTTTTGCCCGCGGCGTCCGGGACGCGGAAGGCGCCGCGCGCTTCCTGAACCCCTCCCTGGACCAGCTGCGCGACCCTTTCAGCCTCTCCGGCATGGACGAGGCCTGCGGTCTCATCCGAAAAGCCGCGGAAGAAAAGTGGGTCGTCGCGGTCTATGGCGACTATGACGCCGACGGCATCTGCGCCTCGGCCATCCTGCTGGAAGCGCTGGAAACGCTGGACGTGCGCGCCTTCTCCTACATCCCTGACCGGCAGGCGGAAGGGTATGGGCTCAACCTGGAAGCCGTCGAAAGCCTGGCCGGCCAGGCGCAGCTGCTCCTTTCCGCGGATTGCGGCGTTACGGGCGTGGAAGAGGTGCTGCGCGCGAAGCAGCTGGGCATGCGCGTCATAATTACCGACCACCACGCCCTGCCGCAGCAATTGCCGGAGGCGGACGCGCTCATCCATCCCCTGCTGCCGGACGCGGAGGCGACGCCGCTGTGCGGCGCGGGCGTCGCCTGGAAGCTGGCCTGCGCTTTACAGGGTGTGAACAAGGCTGAAAAAAGCCTGGACCTGGCCGCCGTCGCCACCGTCGCGGACCTGGTGCCCCTGACCGGTGAAAACCGCGTCATTACGGCGCTGGGCTTGGAAAAGCTGCGTGCCACCCGCAGGCCGGGCCTGCAGGCGCTGATGCGGGTCGCCGGGATGAAGGAAGGGGCGCCCGTCAACGCGGAGCAGGTCGCCTTTCAACTGGCGCCGCGCCTCAACGCCGGCGGGCGCCTGTCGACGGCTGCCGACGCGCTGCAGCTGCTGACGACCCCGGGGCCCATGGAGGCGGACACGCTGGCGCGGCGCCTGGACGCCCTCAACCGCGAGCGGAAGGACGTGGAAGCCCGGGCGCTCAGGGAAGCATCCGCTCAGCTGCAGGGCGTCGACCTTTCCCTCCTGCGCAGCGTTGTCGTGGCGGGGGAGGGGTGGAACCCCGGCGTGGTCGGCCTGGTCGCCGGCAAGCTGGCCGAGCGTTGGAATTACCCGGCCCTGGCGCTGGCCCTACAAGGGGACGAGCTGACCGGCTCCGGCCGCTCCGCCGGCGGAATCGACCTGCACCGGGCGCTGAAGGATTGCGAGGACTTGCTCACGCGCTTCGGCGGTCACCGGATGGCGGCGGGGCTCGCCCTGAAAAAGGGGAACCTGGACGCGCTGAAGGAACGGTTTGACCAGGCGGTCCGCAGCCA
>JAAZAQ010000220.1 GCA_012514225.1 Clostridiales bacterium
TCCGCGCCGTAAAAGGCCTCCGGCGCCGTTTCCTTGTGCTCCAGCTCCTTGTAGACGCTGAAAAAGTGCTTGATTTCGGCGAACATGTGGGGCGGCAGGTCGTGGATGTCCTTCCAGCCGTTCATCTGCGGCTCCCCGAAGGGGATGGCGACGATTTTCTCGTCCCGCTTGCCCTGGTCGAGCATGATGAGCACCCCGATGGGGTACACGTCCACCGAGCACAGCGGCGCCAGCGGCTCGGTGCACAGCACCAGCACGTCCAGGTGGTCGCCATCCTCCGACAGGGTGCGCGGGATGAAGCCGTAGTTGGCCGGGTAGTGGGTGGAGGTGTAGAGGATGCGGTCCAGCAGCAGCATGCCGGTCACCTTGTCCGCCTCGTACTTGTTCTTGCTGCCCTTGGGGATTTCGATGACGGCGCGGAAACGCTCCGGCCGCACGTATTCCTGCGGAATCTGGTCCCAGATCATAAGTCTCTCCTTTCAACAGGGCTGATTCCCAGTATACCGGCGGTGTCGTGATAAAGCAAAAGCGGGCGGCTGTTTTATTGAACCGGCCCGGAGCGGGGCGGATGGAAAACGCCCGGCGTTCCTTGCGGACACCGGGCGCCTTGGTGGATGGGGGTGGATTCGAACCACCGAAGTCTGCGACGGCAGATTTACAGTCTGCTCCCTTTGGCCACTCGGGAACCCATCCATGTGGAGCTGGTGAAGGGACTTGAACCCGCAACCTGCTGATTACAAATCAGCTGCTCTGCCAATTGAGCTACACCAGCAAGGACCCAACCAGCAGAATAATGGCGACCCGGAAGGGGCTCGAACCCTCGACCTCCAGCGTGACAGGCTGGCATTCTAACCAACTGAACTACCGGGCCAGAAATTGGTGGGCCTTCAGGGACTTGAACCCCGGACCAACCGGTTATGAGCCGGCCGCTCTGACCAACTGAGCTAAAGGCCCAAAGCCATCCGAGTGGCGAGGTTCAGAAAGTGGTGACCCCGAGGGGACTCGAACCCCTGTTACCGCCGTGAAAGGGCGGTGTCTTGACCGCTTGACCACGGGGCCCCATGTCTTCATCCCGGTTTCTGGTCGGGGTGAAGGGATTTGAACCCCCGGCCCCATGCTCCCAAAGCACGTGCGCTACCAGGCTGCGCTACACCCCGAAGGCTGCCGCCGGAGCGGCGACAATGGGTATATTACTAAAGCAGTTTCCGCTTGTCAAGCCATTCCAAACAGAAATCCGCGCGCGCCCCGGCACGGCGTTCCCGCCGGCCCGGCGAAGGCGCGCTTCGTTGACACCCGGTGCCGATGCGGCTATGATTCGCAAGGGAAAACAACCTGCACGGGAGGATTCGCCATGTCGGAAAACCTGCGCCCCACTTTTACCATCACCCTGGAGAACGGGAAGACCCTGACCGGGGAGCTGTACCCGGAGACCGCGCCGGAGAGCGTCGGCAACTTCGCGGCCCTGGCCAACCAGGCCTTTTACGACGGCCTGATTTTCCACCGCGTTATCCCAGGCTTCATGATCCAGGGCGGCTGCCCCTCCGGCACCGGCATGGGCGGCCCGGGCTACCAGATCAAGGGCGAATTCGCCGCCAACGGGGTCAAGAACCCGCTGCGCCACGGCCGGGGCGTGCTGAGCATGGCCCGCAGCGCGCGCAACGACTCCGCCGGCTCCCAGTTCTTCATTATGGTCGCCGACGCGCCGCACCTGGACGGCGCCTACGCCGCCTTCGGCCGGGTGCTTTCCGGCATGGAGGCCGCCGACGACATCGTGGCCGCCAAGCGCGACGCGGCGGACCGCCCGAAGGTCCCCCAGGTCATCCGCAGCATCCGGGTGGACACGCACGGCCGGGAATACCCCTTCAAGAGGATGTGAGCCCGGTGCAGGTGCAGCGCGCCACGGTCACCGTTTCCGGCAAAAGCTACGAGCTGTCCGGCCTGGACAGCGAGGAGCACTACCGGCACGTGGCCGAGGTGACCGACCGGCGCATTGCGGAGACGGCGCGGCAGAACCCCCGGCTGGACCGGGAGGGCGCGGCGGTCGCCGCGGCGCTTTCCCTGGCGGACGAGCTGGTCAAGTCCCGGCACACGCTCTCGCGCCTGCGCAGGCAGCTGGAGGAAACGCGGGGGGCGGATGAAGCCGGGGCCTGAGCTGCTGGCGCCCGCCGGCGGCATGGACGCGCTGCGGGCCGCGGTCAGCGCGGGCGCGGACGCCGTGTACCTGGGCGCCGCCGCCTTCGGCGCGCGGGCAAGCGCCGGATTCAGCGACGAAGACCTGGCGCGGGCCGTCCGCTTCGCCCACCTCTACGGCCGGCGCGTGTACGTGACTGTCAACACGCTCGTCAAACAGCCGGAATGGCCGCAGATGAAGCCCCTGCTGCGGAAGCTGGCCGGCTGGCGGGCGGACGCCCTCATCGTGCAGGACCTGGGCCTGCTGGCCCTGATCAAGCAGGAGTTCCCGGAGCTGTGCGTGCACGCCAGCACGCAGATGAGCGTCCACAACGCCCATGGCGCCCTGCTGCTCAGGGAACTGGGCGTGTCCCGCGTCGTGCTGGCGCGGGAATGCAGCCTGGAAGACATCCGGGCGGTCGCGGACACGGGCATCGAGACCGAGGTCTTCGTCCACGGCGCGCAATGCGTCAGCGTCAGCGGGCAGTGCCTGTTCTCCTCCCACATCGGCGGCCGCAGCGGCAACCGCGGGCGCTGCGCCCAGCCCTGCCGGCTCAGCTACGCCTACCGCGGGAAGGAAGGCGCGCTGCTGTCGATGCGGGACCTCAACCTGCTGGAGCGGCTGCCCCAGTTGCTGGCCGCCGGCGCCGGCAGCTTCAAGATCGAGGGTCGGCTCAAGCGCCCGGAGTACGTGCGCATCGTGACCCACGCCTACCGGCAGGCGCTGGACGCCGCCAAAAGGGGTGAGCCCTTCGACGCCGGGGACAGCCAGGACGCGATGGAGCGGGTGTTTTCCCGGGGGTTCACGCAAGGGCACGCGGGCGGGCGTCAGGACGCGGGGCTGGTCAACCCGGAGCGCGTTTCCCACTACGGGCGCCTCATCGGGACGGTGGGCGCCCTGCAAAGCCGCAAGGGCTTTTACCTGGCGGACGTCCTGCTGGCACAGCGCCTTAGCCAGGGCGACGGGCTGCAGCTGCGAGGGAGCGCGGAGCAGGACCTGATTTACTCCGGCCCGGACGTCGCCCCCGGCGCCACGGCCGTCCTGCGCCTCCGGGCGGGCGCGAAGCCCGGGGACGCGGTCTGGCGCCTGCAGGACGAGGCGCAGCTGCGGCAGGCGCGGGAGGACGCCCTCCGGCTGCCGCCTGTCCCCTTCGACGCGCATCTGGCCGCCCACCCGGGCGAGCCCGCCCGCCTGACGCTGGATGCCGGTGAGGCGGCATGCTCCGTCGAAGGGGCCGCGCCTTCGCCCGCGCAAAACCAGCCCCTGGACGCGGAAACCGCGCGCCGCGCCCTGGGGAAAACCGGCGGCACGCCCTTCGCCTTGAACCGGCTGGCGGTCATCAGCCGCTCCCCCGCCTTCCTGCCGATCGCTGAGCTCAACCGCCTGCGGCGGGACGGTCTCGCGGCGCTGGAAGACGCGCTGGCCGACGCGCACCGGGTTTCGCCGGCCGCCCCTCCTTCCTTTGATTTTTCGGCCGAATCCACGCCTGTCCGGCCCGAGACCCTGCTGTACGCCGTCCTGTCGGTGGACGCCGACCGGAAAGCCGTCCGCGAGGCCGGCGCCGCGCGGCTGGTGCTCGCCCCGGACAACTTCCGGCGCGGCCAGCCCGAAAAATGGCTCGGCCAAATGCAGGAAGGCGACCTGCTGCTGCTGCCCCGGCAGGTGGACGACGGAACGCTCGCGCGCCTGCTTCCCCTTTTAAAGGAAGCCCGTTTTGGCGTCATGGCGGACAACGCCGGCCAGCTGCGCCTGAAGGCGCCCGGCCCCCTGTACGCCGGGGAGGGGATTCCCGCCTGGAACGCCCAAAGCCTCCGATTGCTGGCCGGCCTGGGCGTGCGGGGGGCGGTCCTGTCGCGCGAGCTGTCCGGGGAGGACGTGGCGGCGCTGCCGAAGGACGTGCTGGAGCTGCTCCTCCCGGTTTACGGGCGCGCGCAGCTGATGCAGCTGAACCACTGCCCGGAGCGGCTGCACCGCGGGCTGTCCGCGGGCCGGGCGGGCTGCCGGTTGTGCGAAAAGGGAGAGGGCGCAAGGGGCAGGGCGCTGGAGGACCGCTTCGGCTGCCGCTATCCCCTGTCCCCCGTCTTTTTCGACCGGGGATGCCTGGTTTCGCTGCACCACCACAAGCCGCTGCACCTGTCCTCCCTGGCCGCCCGCGGGACGAGCTGGCTGATGGATTTGCGCCAGGAAACGCCGGAGGCGGCCGCCGCCGTCACAAGGCACTATGCCGCGCTGCTTGCGGGGGAAATTTCGCAGGACGCTGGCGCGCCCGAGGCCGGGCGGTATGTGGAAGGCGTCTTATAGGACGACGAGGAGAGACGGATGAACCAGAAATCCCTTCGCACGCTGGAGTTCACCAAAATCCGCGCGCAATTGGCGGAGCTGGCCCTGACCGAGCCGGGCCGGGCGCGCTGCGAGGCGCTGATACCCCAGCGCCGCCTGGAGGCCGCGCAGCGCGCGCAGGAGGACACCGAGCAGGCGCTGCTGGTGCTGCTGCGCCGGGGCGACAACCCCCTGATTCCCTTCAAGGACGTCGGCGCCTGGCTGGGGCTGGCCCAGAAGGGCTCCACCCTGCCGCCCCGCGCCCTGCTGGACATCGCGGAGACCCTGCGCGCCGCCGCCGCCGCCCGGAACGCGCTGGCGGAGGACGAGGAGCAGCGCACCCCACAGCTGACCGCGCTGGCGGCCGGGCTGACCGCGCTGCGCCCGGTCGAGCGGGCGATTTCAAGCGCCCTGATCAGCGAGGAGGAGGTCGCCGACACCGCCAGCCCCCAGCTGGCGGACATCCGCCGGCACATGCGGCTGTGCAACGACCGCATCCGCGACAGGCTGCAGTCCTTCCTGACCGGCGCCCAGAGCAAGTACCTGCAGGACGGCCTGGTGACGGTGCGCGGGGGGCGCTACGTCATCCCCGTCAAGCAGGAGTACCGCAGCCAGGTGCCCGGCCTGGTGCACGACCAGTCCTCCACCGGGGCGACCCTGTTTGTCGAGCCGATGGCGGTGGTGGAGGCCGGCAACGAGCTCAAGCAGTGGCAGGCGCAGGAGCGGCAGGAAATCGAGCGCATCCTGGCCGCGCTGTCGGCGACCGTGGCGGAAAACGCCGGGGACATCGCCGGGAACCTGGATATCTTGATCGAGCTGGACTTCCGCTTCGCCAAGGCGGCCCTGGCCCGGCGGATGAACGCGGTGCGGCCCAAGCTGAACGAGCGGGGCTACCTGAAGCTGGTCCGGGTGCGCCACCCGCTGATTCCCGCGGAGCAGGTGGTGCCCTGCGACCTGTGGCTGGGCGAGGACTTCACCACCCTGGTCATCACCGGGCCCAACACCGGCGGCAAGACCGTGACGCTCAAAACCGTCGGCCTGATGACGCTGATGAGCCTGGCGGGCATGCATGTGCCCGGGCAATTGGGGACGGAGCTGTCCGTGTTCGACAACGTCTTCGCCGATATCGGCGACGAGCAGAGCATCGAGCAGTCGCTGTCCACCTTTTCCTCGCACATGTCCAACATCGTCTCCATCCTGGAGGACGCCGGCCGGGGCGACCTGGCGCTGTTCGACGAGCTGGGCGCCGGCACCGACCCGACCGAGGGCGCGGCCCTGGCCCAGGCCATCCTGAGCCGCATGCTCAAGCTGGGCGTCCGCTGCGTGGCGACGACGCACTACAGCGAACTGAAGGCCTTCGCCCTGGCGACGCCCGGCGCGCAGAACGCCAGCGTGGAGTTCGACGTATCCACCCTGAGCCCCACCTACAAGCTGTCCATCGGCGTGCCGGGCAAGTCCAACGCCTTTGAGATTTCCAGGCGCCTGGGCCTGTCCGACGCGCTGATCGCGGACGCGCAGGCCCTTTTATCCCGGGAAACGCTGCTGTTTGAGGACGTCATCGCCAAGGCGCAGACCCAGCGGCAGGCCGCGGACCGGGAGCGGGAGGCGGCGGAGGAAGCCCGGCAGGAAAGCGAGCGGCTGCGCCTGGAATCCGAGCGCCTGCACCGGGAGGTGGCGGCGCTGCGCGCGGACGCCCGCCAGAAGGCGAGGGACGAAGCCCGCCGCATCGTGGAAAAGGCCAAGCGCGAGAGCGCGCAGATTCTGGTGGAATTGAAGGGCCTGCAGGCCGCCGACCCCAACGCCGTCAACCGGCTGAGAAGGCGGATGGAGGGGCTGCAGGACGACCTGTCCGGCGGCCTGGGCGAGCCCCCGGAGAGCGAGGTGCTGGAGCCGGAGGACCTGAAGGAGGGCATGGCCCTCCGCCTGGCGCTCAACGACGCCGAGACCGTCCTGCTGAGCCTGCCGGATCAGAAGGGCGAGGTGCTGGTGCAGGCGGGGCCGGCCAAGATGCGCGTGCCGCTGTCCCATTTGAAGCCCGCCCCGAGAAAAACCCCCGCGAAAAAGACCGTGGTCCGTTCCGACACCTCCCTGGCGGCGCGTAGCGTCAAGAGCGAGTGCGACGTGCGCGGCATGGCGCTGGACGAGGCCGAGAGCGCGGTGGACGCCTACCTGGACGCGGCCGCGATGGCGGGGCTCAACGAGGTGTTCGTCATCCACGGCAAGGGCACGGGCACCCTGCGCCGGGGGCTCAAGGAGCACCTGCGGCGCCATCCCCACGTGCAAGGCCAGCGCGCGGGCCGCTACGGCGAGGGCGAGGACGGCGTGACGGTGGTCACCCTCAGGTAAGGAGGCGGATATGAAGCAGACCGTATTCGTGGTGGACGACGACCCGAACATCGCCAGGCTGCTGCGGCTGTACCTGGACCAGGAGGGCTTCGAGGTCAAAACCTTCCTGCGCGGGGACGAGGCGCTGGCCGCCTTCCGGCAGGCCGAGCCGGCCCTGATGCTGCTGGACATCATGCTGCCGGGCGTGGACGGCTGGGAGGTGTGCCGCGAGGTGCGCAAAAAGAGCCGGCTGCCCATCATTATGCTCAGCGCGAAGGAGGAGACCTTCGACAAGGTGAAGAGCCTGGAGCTGGGCGCGGACGACTACGTGACCAAGCCCTTCGACCCCAAGGAGCTGCTGGCCCGGGTCAAGGCCGTCCTTCGCCGCAGCGCGGCGGGCGCCGGGCAGGAGGACGCGCTGCGCTTCCCCGGGCTGTCCCTGAGCCTGATATCCTACCAGGCCGTCTACGACGGGCAGGTCGTCCCGATGCCGCCCAAGGAGCTGGAGCTGCTCTACTTCCTGGCCAGCCACCAGAACCAGGTCTTCACCCGGGAGCAGCTGCTGGAGAAGGTATGGGGCTTCGACTACTTCGGCGACAGCCGCACGGTGGACGTGCACGTCAAGCGCCTGCGGGAGAAGCTGCCGGAATCGGAGCGCTTCGGCTGGCTCATCTCGACCGTGTGGTCCGTCGGCTACAAGTTTGAGGTCCGGTAGTGCGTAAAAGCATGCTTTTCAAGCTGCTGGCGATGTTCACCGCCGTCATCCTGCTGTGCGTGCTGCTGATGCTGTCCGTGTTCGCCATCGCCTCCCGGGAGGCGCAGACCCAAGGCAGGATGCAGACGCTCAAGTCCCAGGCCTACGACATCGCCTACCTCGCCGGGGCGCCCTCGGCACAGGGGCTGGACTACCTGTTCGACACCGGGCTCGCCGCCATGCGCCGTTTGATGGAGCGCAAACTGCGCGCCGTGTACGAGGAATACGGCGCCTATTGCCTGGTGGTGGGCCGCAACGGCCAGGTGACCAGCTATTTCTCCTCCGTCCTCAGCGAGCATCGGGAGCTGGCGCGGCAGTTCGACCCGGCGGACATCGTCAGCACGCTGTCCCGGGTGCTGGGCGGCGAGGAGGTCGTCACCCAGTCGCGCGGCGAGGCCGGGCCGATGTTCACCGTGGCGGTGCCCTGGGTGCAGGACGGCGCGGTGCGGGGCGCGGTTTACATCCAGACCGCCGCGCAGAACGTGCAGGCGGCCTACGAGGGCATCTGGAAGCAGGCGGCGCTGGCCGCCCTGGCCGCCTTCCTGGCCGCCGCCGCCATCGCCTTCGTCTACACCCGCCGGCTGATGCGGCCGCTGGAGCATATCGCCTCCTCCGCCGGGCTGATGGCGCGCGGCCTGCCCGCCCCGCCGGCCCCGGAGGGCGGGGCGGCGGAGCTCAACGAGCTGTCCGCCGCCTTCAACCGCATGGCCCGGAAAATCCAGGACACGGAGCAGTCCCGCCGCGATTTCATCGCCAACCTCTCCCACGAGCTGCGCTCCCCCATGACCAGCATCCAGGGCTTTTTGACGGGCATCCTGGACGGCACGGTCCGGCCGGAGGACACGCGCCAGACGCTCACGGTGGTGGTGGACGAAACCCGCCGCCTGGGCAGCCTGGTCAACGGGCTGCTCAGCCTCTCCCGCGCGGAGGCGCCGGAGAGCAAGCCGCGCATGGCGCCCTTCAACCTGTCCGAGCTGACGCGCCGGGCGGCCATCACGCGGCTGAAGGCCATGGAGGACAAGGGCATCCGCCTGCAGACCGACTTCCCCGAGGAAGACCCCTTTGCGATGGCGGAACAGGACCAGATCGAGCAGGTGCTCATCAACCTGATGGACAACGCCATCCGTTTCACGCCCCCGGGCGGGGAAATCACCCTGCGCATCCGGGAGAAGGACAGGAACACTCTGGCGGTCACCGTGCGCGACAACGGCGCGGGCGTGCTGCCGCAGGACGCGGACAGGATTTTCGAGCGCTTCTACACCGGGGACGCCGCGCACACGCCCGGGGGCGGCGTCGGGCTGGGGCTGGCCATCTGCCGCACCATCCTGGAGAAGCACGGGCAGGGCATCCGCCTGCTGCCGGGCGGGCCGGGCGCGGCGTTCGAGTTCACGCTGGCCAGGGCGGACAGGGCGCCGGGGAAACCGCATGCGGATTGAGGCGCGGGCGAAAATCAACTGGGCGCTCAACGTGGCGGGTACCCGCCCGGACGGCCGTCATGACCTGGACATGCTCACGCAGCGGCTGGGCCTTGCGGACACGCTGACAATCGAACACGCGCGGCGGCTGACGCTGGAGGTATCCGGCGCCCCCGGCCTTTCCGCCGGGGACGACAACCTGGCCCTGCGCGCCGCCCGGTTGCTGAAGGAGGCGACCGGGTACGCCAAAGGCGCGCGGATGTGCCTGCAAAAGAAGATCCCGCTCCAGGCGGGGCTGGGCGGGGGCAGCGCGGACGCCGCCGCGGCGCTTACGGGGCTGAACGGCTTGTGGAAAACCGGCCTTTTGCCCCGGGACCTGGCGCGGCTGGGCGCCCTGCTGGGCTCGGACGTGCCGCTGTGCCTGTGCCCGGGGCTGGCGCGCGTGCGGGGCGCCGGGGAGGACGTGCGGCCTCTTTCGGGCGGCCGGGAATGGCACCTGGTGCTGCTCAAGCCCGAAGAAGGGCTGTCCACCCGCGCGGTGTTCGAAGCCTACGACCGCGGGGCGCCCCCGGAAGCGGCTGATATCGAAAGGGCGGCGGAGGCCCTGCTGTCGGGGGATATGGGGGAAGCCGCCCGGCATTGCCGCAACCAGCTGCAGGAGGCGGCGGCCCGGATGCTGCCCGCCGTCGGCCGGGCCGTGGACGCCCTGACTGCGCAGGGCGCCGCCTTCGCCCGGATGACCGGCTCCGGCTCCGCGGTCTTCGGGGTGTTCGAAAGCGGGATGGCGGCCGCGGCGGCGCAGGCCGCACTGATGAACGATTGGCCGGTCTGCCTGGCCGTCAGGACCCTCGGGGACCGTTAGTTTTTTTCCCCCTGCATGCCCACCAGGCGCGCCTTCCCGTCCAGCGCGTCGGCACTGGCCCGGGCGGATTGCGCGATGGCGGCGTCGATATCGTCGGGCGTCACCCCCAGGGACAGGGCGCCGTCCTCAGGCTTTATAAACATCTCCCGCGACATCGCGCGGGCGAAACGCGGCAGGTCCAGCCCGCCCTCCAGGCCCTGCCGCTTTTTTTGCAGCTTGATTGCGGTGCCCGCCAGCGCGAAGGCCCAGACGGGCACCGTGACGACCGGTCGGCGCGGAAGCCCCATCCCGTCCTGGAAGGACGCGAGCATCCTTTTCCAGGTCAGGTTGGCCATGCCCAGCGGAATCGCGTTGCCGCCGCGGTTGGTTTCAAGCGCCCCGGCCAGCGCCTCCCCCACCTGGCGCACGGTGACCGCCGCCGTGCCGCCGGCGGGGTAAAAGACGAAGGGCTTCATCCTCCGCAGCATGCCGGCCAGGAAGACCCACACCGGGCGGCGGCCCGGCTGGGCGCCGAAGATGTAGGGCAGTTCCAATACGGCGACGTCCATGCCCGCCCCGGCGTGGCGCATCGCGATGGCTTCCTGTTCCAGGCGGCTTTTGACATAGGGGTGATGGCCCAGGTTCTCCTCCGGCCACTTGCGGGCAAAATGGGCGAAATAGGAGCCGCATACCGCCGCGTGGCGGACGCCGGCGTCCCGGGCAAGGGCCAGCAGGCGGTCGAGGGGACGGTTGTTGTACGCCTCGTAAAAGGCGGAGGCGGGCGGCTTGACCGATACGCGCTCGTCCACCCCCGCCGCGAACACCAGGCCGTCGCAGCCCATCAGGCCGTCCTGCAGCTGCGCGTCGTCCATCTTCGTGTAGTCGCCGAACGCCAGCTCCATCCCCTCCGGCAGTTTCGCGCCTTCGGGCAGGGGCGGCAGGGCCAGGCCCCGCACCTTGTGGCCTCTTTTCACCAGCTCGGCCGCCGCCTGGCTGCCCAGCAGGCCGGTGGCGCCCACGACGAACACCTTCATCCCATTCCTCCAAAAAGCCGGAGGCCGCATCGGCCCCCGGCGGACTCCCGGACCAGATTACAGCTTTTTGACCAGCGCGTCCACCACGGCCTGCAGCAGCGCCAGGGTGTCTTTTTTGAGCCCGGTCTCCGCGTCCAGCAGGCTTTCCACGTTGCCGATGTAGGCCTCGGGCTGCTGGACGGGCTGCAGGTTGAGGAAGGCCAGCGACTGGCGCAGGTGGTGGTTGGCGCCAAAGCCGCCGATGGCGCCGATGGAGACGCTGACGATGGCGGCGGGCTTGCCGTCCCACTGGTTCTTGCCCCAGGGCCGGGAGGCGACGTCCAGCGCGTTTTTGAGCACCGCGGTCGTGGAGCGGTTGTACTCCGGGGTGGCGATGAGGACGCCGTCCAGGCCGGCGACTTCCTTGCGGAAGGCCGTGTAGCTCTCCGGCGCGCGGTTCTCATCGTCATAGTCCTGGTTGAACAGCGGCAGATGGCCGATTTCAAGGAACGTGACCTCGACGTCCTTGGGGAAGAGCTTGGAAGCCGCCTTCGCGACCTGTCTGGTGAAGGAGCCCTTTCGCAGGCTGCCTACGAGGATACCGACTTTCTTGGGCATGATAAAACCGTCCTTTCGTCTCGCCTTTTATGAAGGCTGCTCTATATATACCCTTTTGGCCGGAACATATGCACGCTTGCTCAACCGTCCAGGGGCAGGGCCGCTCCGTCGGGCCGCAGCGCCGCGTACCAGTACACGTCCGCCCATTCGCCCCGGGGGTCCCTCGCGTGCAGGCGGAAGACCCCTTCCCGGCGCATGCCCAGCTTTTCCATCAGGCGGACCGACGCGAGCGGGTCGATCGTCTCCGCCACGATTTTGTGCAGTCCCATGGACCGGAACCCCTCGTCCATCAGCGCGCGCGCCGCCTCGAACGCGTAGCCCCTTCGCCAGTACCGGCGGTTGAAGAACCAGCCGATTTCATAGACGCCCGCCGCCTCGCCCGGCAGCTGCTTGAACAGCAGGTGCCCGATCATCCTGCCCTCGGCCATTTCCTCCGCGGCCAGGGCGACGGGATGCGCGATGAACCACGCCAATTGCCGCTCCGACGCGCGCGCGCCGTACGGCGCCCCGCAGAACCGCATGACCGCGGGGTCGGAAAAAATCTCATGAAAATCCGCCAGGTCCTCCTGCCGGTAGGGGCGAAGGAGCAGCCTGGCGGTTCGGATGTTCATGGTTCCTCCGGGCGCGGCGTCGGCGACGGTGGTCAGCGGCTCGCGAGCAGCTCCTGCAGGGAGTGCAGGTGGGTCAGAAGCAGCGTCCGCACCTCCAGCGCGTTGCCCGTCGCCGTCTGGACGATGACCTCATAGCGGTCCAGCGCGTCCACCAGCGCGCTCACCGCCTCCTGGGGAATGATGCGCGCGCCCTCGCCGCCCACGGCGATGCTCACGGCGTTGATCTGGTCCATCGCGAAGACGTGCTGGCGGATTTGCCCCAGGCGGATGGAGGAATTGGACTGCACGCCCCCGGTCATCCGGTTGGCCAGGCCGATGGCGTCCAGCAGGTTGCTGTTGATTCTCCGCTCCATCTGCTCCCCCATCCGGGAGCGGTAGGAGGAGGCGGACACGTAGAGAACCGACAGGACGACCAGCGCCGCGACCAGCGCGATGAGCGCGACCGCCATCAGGCGCTGCTGCCCCTTGGTGCCGTAGCGCTGGAACTCCGGCTTTTGCCGGTAGCGGTAATCGTTCATGCGTTCGCTCCCATCTCCCGGTATTTTACCACTTTCCGGGCGCCGGCACAACGCGCCGCCCTTCACAGTTTGTTCATGCCCCGCGGCCGGCCGCATGCTATACTTTGCGTAAAAAGACGGGAGGTGCGCCTTGCTGCAGGCGGAAGGGCTGACCCGGCGGTACGGGCGGTTCACGGCGGTCAGGGACGTCGGCTTCGGCGCGCGCGCGGGCGAGGTCGTCGGCCTCCTGGGCCAGAACGGCGCCGGGAAGACCACGGTGATGAACATGCTGGCCGGCTGCCTCGCCCCCACCTCCGGCGCGGTGCGCGTCTGCGGCGCGGACATGGAGACGGCCCCCGGGGACGCCAAGCGGCACCTGGGCTACCTGCCGGAACGGCCCCCCGTGTACCCGGAGATGACCGTGCGGGAGTACCTGCGCTTCTGCTGCCGGCTCAAGGGCGTCCTGAAGGCGGACATCAAAGCGCACGTGGAGGAGATTATCGGGCTGACCGGGCTTGACGAGGTAGGAAACCGGCTCGTCGGCCAGCTGTCCAGGGGCTTTGCCCAGCGGACCGGCATGGCGCAGGCGCTGTGCGGGGACCCGGAGGTGCTGCTGCTGGACGAGCCCACGGCCGGCTTCGACCCCCTGCAGGCGGCCGCCTTCCGCAAGCTCATCCGCAGGCTGTCCAAAAACAAGGTCATCCTGTTTTCCACCCACCTGCTCCCCGAGGTGCAGGCGGTGTGCGACCGCGTCCTCATCCTGCACGCCGGGCAGCTGCGGCTGGACCATTCGCTGGCGGCGGAAAGCGCCGCCGCGCAGCGCTTCCGGCTGGCCGTCGCGGCGCCGGGGACGCGCGTGCTCTCCCCCTTAAGGGCGCTGCCCTCCGTGCGCAGGGTGCGGGAGGACGGCTCGGGCGCGAAGGAAACCCGCGTGACGGTGGAAACGTCGCCGGGCGGCAATTTCCAGGGGGAGCTGTTCACCCTGCTCACGGGCCTGGGCGCGCCCATCCTGGAGCTGACGCCGCTGAGCGACTCCCTGGAAGCCCTGTTTATGCGGGTGACCGGCTCCCCCGCGCAGGAGGCCCCATGAGGGCGGTCTACCTGAAAGAGCTGAAAAGCTACTTTTACACCGCCACCGGGTGGGTGTTCACCGGCGTGTTCCTGGCGCTGGCCAGCCTGGTGTTTTACCTGAACAACCTGCTGCCGCAAAGCTCGGACATCGCGCCCTTTTTCAGCATGCTCAGCTACGTCTGGATGCTGCTGACCCCCATCCTGGTGATGCGGCTGCTGGCCGGCGAAAAGCGCATGATGACCCGCCCGCTGCTGCTGTCCTCCCCCCTGTCCCCCCTCTCCTACCTGCTGGGCAAGTATTTCGCGGCCTGCACGGTGCTGCTGCTCGCCGTTTTGCTGAGCCTGGCCTACCCGGCGCTCCTGTCCCGCTACGCGCCGGTCTACCTGCCGGAGGTGTTCACGGCCTACCTGGGTTTCATCCTGCAGGGCTGCGCCTTCATCGCGCTGGACCTCGCGGTGACGGCGCCGCTGAAAAGCACCATGTCCGCGGCCGCGGCGGCCTTTGGCGTCAACCTGTTCGTGTGGCTGGTCAGCCTGCTGTCCGCCTCGGCCTCCGTGCCCCGCGCCGTCGGGGAGGCGGTCAATTTTTTAAGCCTGTACGGCCGCTTCGTCCCCTTCCTGTCCGCCCAGCTGTCCTTCTCCGGCGTGCTGTTTTACCTGCTGTTCTGTGTGTGCATGCTGGCGCTGGCGGCGGGCGCCGAGTACGGGGGGAGGATGCGCAGGACATGAAACGCTGGCTGTCCAAGCCCCGCCTCCGCCTGGCCGCCGTGTGGGTCACGGTGGCCGCCGTCCTTGGCGCCAGCGTGCTGCTTTCGCACCTCATGGACGGCGCGGAGCGCCGGCACGCCCTGCGGCTGGACTTTTCCTTCAACGCGGTCACCACGCAGGGCGAGCAGGCGGAGAAGGTGCTGGCCGGCCTGCCCTACCCGGTGCGCGCCTACGCGCTGTTCACCCCGGGTCAGGAGGACCAGGCGCTGCTGGGCTTGCTGGACCGCTTCCAGGCGCTGACGCCGAAATTCACCTATTCGGTGGAAAACCTGGTCAGCAACCCGCTGCTGGCCAACATCCCCTCCTCCTCACTGGACGACCAGGCGGTGACCGCGGATTCCCTGATTCTGACCTGCGAGGCCACCGGGCGGACCCGGGTGCTTGGCGCCGCGGACTACCTGGAGCAGTCGTTCGACGCCGCGTCCCAGTCCTTCCAGATTACGGGGCTGCGCTACGAAGCCAGCATCGCGGAGGCGCTGGTGTACCTGACCCGCGAGCGCGTGCCGGGCGTCATGCTGCTGGACGGGCACGGGGAGCTGGGCGGCCAGGACACCCAGGCGATGGAGGCCTTCCTGAAAGGGCACCACTTCCGCGTCGGGCGGGTCAACCTGATGGACGGCGGAAGCCTGGACCCCCAGGACGTGCTGCTCGTCCTCTCCCCCCAAAAGGACCTGTTGCCCCCGGAGCTCGACGCCGTCGCTGAATTCACGGGGAAAGGCGGGGCCGTTTTCCTGACCAGCGACTACGGCGACCCGGACAGCCTGCCCAATTTCGACGCGCTGCTGCGGCAGATGGGCATCTCGCGCAAGCCGGGCATCGTCATCGCGGACGCGGAGGACGCCGCCGCCTATATCGACAGCCCGCTGTTCCTGACGCCCTACATGGAGATGTCGGAGCCGACCGCGCCCTTGATCGGCGCGGGGCAGACCCGCCTGCGCCTGCCCGGCGCCCGCGCGTTCGAGCTGCTGCCCGACGACCGCCTCACGCTCTACCCCCTGCTGACCAGCGGCATGGCCTACCGGAAGGACGCGAAGCGCGCGCAGCAGAACCCGCTTCCGGAAGAAGGCGATGAAAAGGGGCAGTTCACCCTCGCCGTCCTGTCCGACCTCGCCCACCCGGACGGCACCCACTCCCGCGCGGTGGCGCTGGGGAACACCGCCATCCTGGTGGACAGTTGGCTGCACGAGGTGACCTACGGCGCGCAGTTCCTGCTGCACATGGTCAGCTATTTGAGCCCCGGCGAGCCCATCCGGCTGGACATCGCGCCCAAGACCCTCGTACGGCCCCAGCTGGAAACGAGAGGCGCAGGCCTGCCCCTCGCCATCATCATCCTGCTGCCCCTGCTGATGCCCGCCATCGCGCTGCCGGTCATCCTGCGCCGCAGGAGGAAGTGATGCAGCCCGTCCGGAAAACAAGGCGCAGCCGCCGGAATACAATCACGCTGGCGGCCGTCGCCCTTCTTGTTGCGCTGGCAGCCGTGTTCCTGCTGACAAGGGGAAACCAGGCGCCCGGCGCCCCCGCCGCGCCGGACCCGGAAACGGAAGCCGTTCAGCTCATCAACATCCCTCCGGAGGACTTGACGCGCGTTGAGGTGCGCGCCTCCACGGGCGAATCCTTCGCGCTGGTATGGACAAAGGACGGCCCGCAGGTGGAGGGGAAGCCGGACTTCCCGCTGGAGCCCCGGGAAACCGACCTGATGGTCAAGGACCTGACGCTGCTGGTGGCCAACGGGCTGGCCGGGCGCGCGGAGACGAGCCCGGAAAACCTGGAACTGCTGGGCCTGGGGCCGGCCGCGCCGCGGGCGACGGCGGAGTACCGCGACGGGCGGCGGATGACCCTGGTTTTCGGGAACAGCGCGCGGACGGAAATCCCCTCGGACTACCTGATGCTGGAGGGGGACGACCGCGTGTACACCGTGTCCCCGGAGACGCGCGAGCATTTCGACCGGGCGCTTGAGACCCTGCACCCCGTCCCCGCCGTCAACTTCACCCCCTCCCTGCTGGACCGTGCGGAGTTCACGGGCGGCGGCGGCTTCACCCTGGAGCGCGCCGGCTCCGGATGGCGGCTGTCCGCGCCGTTTGACTACCCGGCGGAGGAAGCGGCGGCGCAGCGGCTGCTGGACGGCATCGCCGGCA